>CAYVLI010000222.1:0-5114 GCA_964452105.1 uncultured Nitrospinota bacterium | reverse complement strand
AAAGGTGCCGGGGCGCAGAATCGAACTGCGGACACGAGGATTTTCAGTCCTCTGCTCTACCGACTGAGCTACCCCGGCACCCGTTCAATCGTTTAAACAGGAGGGTTCATTCAAAGTTCGTGAAGCAGTATTATCGCAGCAAGCCGGCTTTTCAGTCAAGATATTTTTAGGCACAACATCTTCTCAGCCCAGGAGCAGGTTGACCGTCTTCTGAACCGATTCCAGAATCCAGGAAGGGAATATACCTATGCCTATGGTAGCGGCTGAAGTCAGCACAAGAGCAAGAGCCACCGCGGGCGCTCTGGACACAGCCAGAACCTCCTCTCCCTCCTCTTTCTGCATGTACATGACCACTATCACTCGCAGGTAATAGTAGATGGAGATGGCGCTGTTAATCACTGCCAGGACCACCAGCCACACGTAGCCGGCTTTTATGGCCGCGCTGAACAGGTAGAACTTCCCCACGAACCCCGCGGTGGGTGGAATGCCACCCAGCGAGAACATGAAGATAGCCATGGCCGCCCCGATGAGGGGGTACCTGTAAGCCACTCCCGCGTAGTCTGTTATGTTCAGCCTGGGCTCGCCTTTCTGGCCAAGGATTATCACTACCCCGAAGGCGCCGGCCTGCATAAAGGTGTAGGCCAGCAGGTAGAAGAGCATGCTGGAGCGGCCCAGCTCGTTGCCGGCCACCATGCCCATGAGCACGTACCCGGCATGGGCTATGCTGGAGTAAGCCAGCATCCGCTTGATATTGCTCTGAGAAATAGCCACGACGTTTCCCACCGTCATGGTGGCCACCGATAGCACCCACAGGATCATTGTCCAATCCGCGTGCATGGCCCCCAGAGCCCCTATGAACACCCTGGCGAAAGCGGCGAAGGCCGCCGCCTTGACCCCCACGGCCATGAAGGCGGTGATGGAAGTGGGAGCGCCCTCGTAAACGTCGGGCGTCCACATGTGGAAGGGCGCCATGGCGATTTTGAAACCGAAACCCACCACCAGGAGGCCTATGCCCACCATGAGCAGGACTCCTCCGCTGAATTGGCCGGCAGTCAATGCCTTTGATATCCCGGCCAGGCTGGTGCTGCCCGTGGTCCCGTAAACCAGAGCGATCCCGTAAAGCAAAAATCCGGAAGCGAAGGCGCCCAGCAGGAAATACTTCAGGGCGGCTTCGTTGGATTTCAAACGCCCTCTTGAGAAACCTGCCAGCACGTAAACGCTGATGGAGAGCAGTTCAAGGCCAAGGAAAATCATTATGAGGTCGGCTCCGGCGGCCATCACCATCATGCCCACGGTGGCCAGCAGGATGAGCACATAGTATTCTCCCCGGTCTATCTCTTCCCGGGGGGTATAGTTCATGGACATGAGAACGGTGAGCAGCGCACCTATGATAAAAATGACGTTGAAAAACGCTCGATAGTTATCAACGGCCACCATGCCCGCGAAGGCCGTCTCGGACTTGCCCCACAAGTTAATGGATGCCACGAGAGCCAGCCCCAGCCCCACTATACTTAAAAGGGCCAGGGGCGTCCTGCTGCGTCCCTTGATGGCTATGTCCAGCATCATCAGCCCGGCCACGAAGCATACCAGAATCAACTCCGGAGCTATGGCGCCCATGTTTACAGGTGGAAGACTAATTTCCAATTTTCAGCTCCCATATTCATTATGCCTGATAAATACTATCAAATTTTTAGGTCTATCGTTCATCCTGGGTTTTGTACGCCGCATCTTCTATTTTATTCTCAAGTTCCTTCCGGGAAATTGCGACGGCATCTCCAGGATTCTCTTTCAGTGCATAGACCTCCTTTTTGCCCTGTCCCAGCGCCACGAGGTGCGCCACGGATACGTCCATCTTTCGCAGAAAGGAGGAGGGATAAACGCCCATCCATACGATGAGCAGGAGAACGGGGATCATGTATGCCAGTTCCCGCTTGTTGATGTCCGCTACTTTCTGATTCTCGGGTTTGTCCAGCTTGCCGAACATCATGCGCTGGTACATCCAGAGCATGTAGCAGGCGCTGAGGATGACCCCCACTACCGCTATCACCGCATAGGTCTCCTTGAACTGGAAGACGCCCAGCATGATGAGGAATTCACCCACGAAGCCGTTGAGGCCGGGTAACCCGATGGACGACATGACCACGAGCAGGAATATCGCTCCGTAAACGGGCATCTGTTTTTGCATACCGCCGAAGTCAGCGATAAGGCGGGTATGCCTCCGCTCGTAGATTATACCCACAAGAAGGAAGAGGGCCCCCGTGCTGAGTCCGTGGTTCAGCATCTGATAGATTCCGCCTTCTACACCCTTTATGTTCAAAGCGTAAATTCCCAGCATAACGAATCCGAGATGGCTTACCGAGGAATATGCCACTAATTTCTTGACGTCGGGCTGCACCAGGGCCATCAGCGCTCCATAGATTATTCCGATGAGTGCAAGATACATGATGAGCGGCGTGAAATACTGAGACGCATGAGGAAACAGTGGCATGGCCAGTCGGAGGAAGCCGTAGACCCCCATCTTCAACAGCACGGCGGCGAGGATGACGCTGCCGGCGGTGGGCGCCTCCACATGCGCATCGGGAAGCCAGGTGTGAAAGGGGAACATGGGCACCTTGATGGCGAAGGCCACTCCGAAGGCCAGGAACATCCATATCTGAAGTCCCAGCGGGAAACTGGTTTCATAAAGCTTCAGAATATCGAAGGTGTGCATCCCGGATTTGAAGTAGAGAAACAGGATGGCCACCAGCATAAGCAGGCTTCCAGCCATGGTGTAAAGGAAAAATTTAACGGCCGCATAAATACGGCGCGGCCCACCCCATACGCCTATGAGCAGGTACATGGGGATGAGCATGACCTCCCAGAAAATATAGAATAAAAAAAGGTCCAGGGCCACGAACGCCCCCAGCATGCCCACCTCCAGGAGCAGCATGGCTATCATGTACTGCTTCACCTTGTCGGTGATATAACGCCAGGAAGATAGGATGCCGATGGGCATGAGGAAGGTGGTCAGCAGGACCAGGAACAGGCTTATTCCGTCGATGCCCACGCTGTAGTTGATGCCATAGCGAGGTATCCAGGGGACCTTCTGGGTGAACTGCATCAGGTAAGTGTCTGAGTTGAACCTGAAAAAGAGGGGCAGCGACAGTAAAAAGATGAACAGGGTCACCAGGAATGTGATCCATCTGATAAGCTCTTGCTTTTCACCCTTGATGAAAACGAGCGCAAGCACCCCGATCAGCGGTGTGAAAACTATCCAGGTAAGCAGCGATGATTGAGAAACCATTAAACTCTCCAAAATATTCTATATGCAGAGCAGAGTTTGCCCTGTCCTCAACCCTGTAAAACCTTAAATTAAAAATCCTGAGTTCTGCCCCTGAATTTTTCGGGCGATCACAAGGATCGCCTCTGCAACTGACTAAAAAGGGGCGTATCGCAATTCACCGCTAAGTGCCGCGCGCGATCAGATACCAGATTATACCCAGCGTTCCCAGTAGCATCAAAAGAGCGTAGTTCTGCACGTATCCCGTCTGGATCAGCCGGACCCCCCGGCTGACCCGGGTAACCACCCAGGCGACCCCGTTCACGCCGCCATCTATTATCAGGTCGTCGAAATTCCGCCACAGCTCGCGGGAAAACTTGATTACCGGCTGGACGATGGCGGCGTTATAACCTTCATCCACGTAATACTTATTCAGCAGGAGCCTGTAGCCCCATTGCGCCCGTTGAGCCATCCTCTGCGGCAGGTCAGTCTTCTTCACATAAAGCACGTAAGCAACGTAGATGCCCACCAGGGCCACAACTATGGAGACCGCCATGAAGATATACTCGGTCGCCGCTGATGCATGCTCAGCTTCGGAGGCGGCGTGGGCAGCTCCCTCCCCCACTCCGCCGAACACCGGGGCCAGGAAGCTCTGGAACCAGTGCTCGCCTCCCAAAATCCTGGGAAGCCCTATGTACCCTCCGACTATGGACAGACCGCCCAAAATTATCAGGGGAACGGTCATCACGGCCGGTGATTCGTGGAGGTGGTGCTTGACCTCCTCGCTGGCACGGCACTCGCCGTAGAAGGTCATGAACATCAGACGGAACATGTAGAAGGCGGTCAGGCCGGCGGTTATCACTCCCACCAGCCACAGGAGCACATGGCCGTGCGGGGAACTGAAGGATTCCCACAGTATCTCGTCCTTGCTGAAGAAACCCGAAAAACCGGGCACCCCCGATATGGCCAGTGTGGCGAAGAGCATGGTCCAGAAAGTTATGGGCATGATGGACTTCAAACCGCCCATGTTGCGCATGTTCATCTCATCGGACATGGCGTGTATCACGCTGCCCGCGCCCAGGAAAAGTAGAGCCTTGAAGAATGCGTGGGTCATCAGATGGAAGATGCCCGCAGCGAAGGCGCCCACGCCCATGGCCAGGAACATATAGCCGAGCTGGCTTATCGTGGAATAGGCCAGGACGCGCTTGATATCGTTCTGGACCGTGCCTATGGATGCGGCAAAAATAGCGGTGATCACTCCTATCACCGCCACCACCACCATCACCCCTGGCGCGGCCAGGTATAAGAAGTTGAAACGGGCCACCATGTAAACACCAGCCGTAACCATGGTGGCAGCGTGGATGAGAGCGCTGACGGGGGTCGGGCCCTCCATGGCGTCCGGCAGCCAGACGTAGAGAGGTATCTGGGCGGACTTTCCGGTGGCGCCCATGAACAGCAAGAGGGTGATGAGCACGGCCGTCCCCCCGGCAAGAAGCCCGGGATGAGCTCCGGCGGTCCGGGCCATATCGTAAATGTTAATGGTCCTGAACGTAACGAATATGAGGAATACCGCCAGGATGAAACCGAAGTCGCCGATCCTGTTGACGATGAACGCTTTCTTCCCGGCTGATGCCGCCGAATCGCGCTCGAACCAGAACCCTATGAGGAGGTATGAGGATAGACCCACTCCCTCCCATCCCAGGAACATCAGCAGAGCGTTATCGGCCATGACCAGCATGAGCATGAAGAAGGTGAACAGGTTGAGCATGGAGAAATAGCGCGGGTAGCGGGAGTCGTTCCCCATGTAGCCTATGGAATATACATGAATCAGGAAACCCACACCGGTAACCACCAG
>CAYVLI010000221.1:0-5181 GCA_964452105.1 uncultured Nitrospinota bacterium | reverse complement strand
GGGCTGTTGATCTGGATTCCCGCTTCCGCGGGAATGACAGAGGGGGAGCGGGAACGACATAAGGATACCCACCCTTTTAAGGGTGGGAGCTTCACTCATCACGCTGAATGCGTGGGGCGAACCCCCGGATTCATCCGGGGGATTCTTTTTTGGGGTAACTCCAGACCACAATAGGCTTGACTCGATGAGCTTTTTCTGTTAGGCAATAGTCTGTTGAAGCGTCTTTCATCGGATTCCCGTAGGGGGTTTGAACACCACTCGTAGGGGGTGAATGAATTGCATAACTTCGATTACTACCGCCCCGGCGCCATGGAAGAAGTATTTGCGCTTTTTCGCAAACATAAAAATGGCGCCAGGTTGATGGCCGGAGGAACGGACCTTGTGCCCGGCATGAAACTCAAGGCGCTTAAGCCTGGAGTGGTCATAGACCTCAAAGGCATAAAGGGTCTGGACAAGATAAACTACAGCAAGCGAAATGGTCTCAGGGTAGGCGCGCTTGCCACGCTCGCCAGTTTGCATACCTCCAGAGCCATACAGGAAAACATTCCATTCCTGGCGCAGGCAGCGGGCGAAGTGGGGTCGGTGCAGGTGCGAAACAGGGCTACACTGGGTGGAAACCTGTGCAACGCTTCACCGGCGGCCGATACGGCCACACCGCTCATGGCCCTGGATGCGATAGCGCGCATTCGCGGCCCGCGCAAAGAGCGGGTCTTGCCGCTGGAACAATTCTTCACCGGTCCCGGGAAAATCGACCTAAAGCAAGGTGAAGTACTGGTTCAGATTGAAGCGCCGGCCATGAAACCCCATACCGGCGGCGCTTTCATAAAGCTGGGAGTGCGGCGGGCAATGGAGATAGCGCTGGTGAACGTCGCCGCGGTGGTCATCCTTGATGGGAAGAACGGCACGGTCAAGCAGGCCCGTATAGCACTGGGTTCGGTGGCCCCTACAGCAATCAGGGCCCGCAAAGCCGAAGAATTGCTGATAGGCTCAACGCTTGAAGACTCAGCGCTCGTCGAAGCGGGCAAGGCCGCCTCTAAAGCGAGCAGGCCCATATCGGACGTCAGGTGTTCAGGCGGTTACAGGAAAGAGATGGCAGACGTGCTGGTCAGGAGAGCTCTCAAGATGGCGTATCAGGCTGCGTCATCTTCGTAATAGAGCAGAGCGAGCAGTTCTGGAGGATATAACAAGTGGCAAAAGTACCCATTAAATTGAAAGTTAACGGCGAGAGCCACCAGAGGGAAGTCGAACCCAGGATGACCCTCCTCGACTTTATCAGGAATGAACTTAATCTCACCGGTACCAAGGAAGGGTGCGGCGAGGGAGATTGCGGCGCCTGCACGGTGGTGGTGAATGGAAAGGCCGTCAACTCCTGCATTATGCTGGCCGTCGAAGCCGACGGGGCGGATGTGCTGACCATCGAGGGAGTGGCTGATGGCGATAATTTACACCCCTTACAACAGGCATTCATCGAATACGGCGCCATCCAGTGTGGTTTCTGCACCCCGGGCATGATAATGATGGCCAAGACCTTCCTGGAGAACAATCCCAGGCCGACCGAGCATGAAGTGAGGAAGGCCATTGCCGGTAACCTGTGCCGCTGCACGGGCTATGACAAGATAGTCAAGAGCATCCTGGCAGTGGCCGGGAAAGCGTAATTCAGTGAGCAGAGGCAGGTTTTAAACCTGCCCGATGATATTATGGACAAACCGCTTGACATATACGAAGAGATAGTCCGAATCCGTAAAAGTGGAGGGGCGGCGGCGCTCGCCACAATCATTTCGCGAAAGGGAGCCGCACCCCGCAAAGATACGGCGAAGATGCTGGTGCGCCAGGACGGCTCGACCCTGGGCTCCATAGGCGGAGGCTGCGTTGACGGCGAAGTGTGGCAGGAAGCCATGAACGCCATCGCGGAAGGTACGGCCAGAGTGGCCAACTTCAGATTAACCGAGAAGGACATGGCCGAGAGCGGCCTGATATGCGGAGGAGTGCTGGACGTGTTCGTAGAGCCCATCAAAGCGCTGCCGGTGGTTTACGTCTTCGGTGCGGGACACATAGCACAACCCCTCTCCAAAATGGCCAGCATAGCCGGTTTCAAGGTAACCATCATCGACGACAGGCCCACCTTCGCCAACGAAGAGAGATTCCCCGAGGCAGACGCAGTCCACAGCGAAGGTTTCAACGAATCCTTCGATAAACTAAACATCAACAAGAATTCATACGTCGTCATAGTCACCCGCGGCCATCTGCACGACCAGCTCGTGCTCAAATGGGCGCTGGGCACAGATGCCCGATACATAGGAATGATTGGCAGCAAGAGGAAGATCGACACCGTTTATAAAAACCTCCAGCAGGAGGGCATTCCTGAAGGGGAATTCAAACGGGTGCACGCCCCCATCGGGCTGGATATAGGCGCCGAAACCCCCGAAGAGATAGCCGTCAGCATACTCGCCGAAATCACTCAGATTTACAAAGGCGCTGCGGAAAAAACATAGAAGTTAGATCGGTTTGTTGAAAGACCTTTTTAAAATAACCACGCTTACAGAGCAGGGGCACGGCGCACCGTGCCCCTGCCTGTCTTGAGGGCAAACGATGGACTCCCTCACGCAGGGGCTGGCGACCGCCTTCAAGCTTCTCTTTACCCTGGACAGGGAAGTCTATTCAATCGTTCTTCTCTCGCTCAGGATATCTTCTGCCGCCATAATTTTCGCTGCCATAGTCGGGATACCCCTCGGCTATCTGGTGGGCACAAAAAAGTTCAGGGGCAGAAATCTCCTGAGTACAATCTTGAACACACTGATGTCCCTGCCCACGGTGGTGGTGGGCCTCTTCGTCTTCGCCCTGTTTTCACAGCAGGGGCCCCTCGGCACGCTCAACCTCCTGTTCACGGTCAAGGCGGTTATAGTAGGACAGTTCATCCTGGCCGCCCCCATCGTGTCCGCGCTCACCATGTCCGCCGTCCAGGAAGTGGACAACAGGGTTAGACCCACCGCCCAGACCCTCGGCGCAGGAAGTTTCCTCACGGCGTTGACGGTGCTCGAAGAAGCCAGGTACGCTCTAATTGCCGCAATCATAGCCGGTTTCGGCCGCGCCATCGCAGAAGTGGGTTCGGCGTTGATACTGGGAGGAAACATCAAGGGATACACCCGGACGGTTACCACTGCCATAGCCCTGGAGACCAGCAAGGGCGAGTATGGCCTGGCGATAGCACTCGGTATTATACTTCTCATGGTAGCCTTTGCGGTGAACATTTTCTTCAGGAAGCTTCAGGCCAGGAAAGCATGATGAGCGCAAGCATGCCGGTTTATGAACTCAAAGGGTTAACCAAATGTTACGGCCAGCGCCGGGTGCTGGATATCCCCTCGCTCGGCTTCGAGGAAGGAGAAATATACGCCCTGGTCGGCCCCAACGGCTCCGGCAAGACGACCCTCATGAGTATATTGGCCCTCCTGGAGGCGCCCACCGCAGGCCGACTGCTCTATCGCATGAAAGAGGTTCATCCCCGTTCGTCCCTCCCCGTTAAGAGGGAAATCACCATGGTAGGCCAGAACCCGGTAATGTTAACCACCAGCGTCTTCTCCAACGTGGCTTACGGGCTCAAGGCAAGGGGTTTCAGGAAAGATGAACTGAAGCCGCGCGTCGAAGAGGCGCTTCACAAGGTAGGTCTCGGCGGTTTCGGGAAACGAAGCGCCAGGAAGCTGAGCAGCGGCGAAGCGCAGCGCGTTGCCATAGCACGGGCGCTGGCCGTAAGTCCCTGCGTTCTGCTTCTGGACGAACCCACCTCCAACGTCGATCCCATGAACGCAGAGATAATAGAAGGCTTGATTAGAAATCTGAGGGAAGGCGACGACGTAACGGTCATAATGTCCACCCACAATCTATCCCAGGCCTACAGGCTCGCAGACAATGTTATAACCCTCCTGGACGGCAGGGTTTCGGACACCTTCAAGGAAAACCTGTTCAAGGCATACATCTACAAAGAAGGCGGTGAAAGCCTGACCCGCGTGGGAAATAACAGCATCTCCCTCGTAACCGACAGGGCAGGGGAGGCCTACATCTCCATAGACCCCCGCGACATAATAGTCTCCCTCGAGGAAATCCACTCCAGCGCCCGCAACAGCCTCCAGGGAACCATCATAAGAATAGAAGACACGGGTAAAGCAGTCATGCTGGGAGTCGAAGCAGGCGCGGAATACAACGTCCAGATAACCCACGCCTCCTTCCGCGAGCTCAGCCTCACCCTCGGCACTCCCGTCTATCTCACCTTCAAATCCTCCGCTGTCTCCATCTTCTGACAGTCCGCCCCCTTCTTGTTTCACGGCATTCTTATGTTAACAGGGGGTAGGGGTGCGGCGCGCAGTGCCCCTGCGATCGAACAATCCGAGGGGACCACTTTATCATTTCCATCTTGCAAAACAGGCCCTGAGCGAGTAGAAATGAAAATGCAGGTGTATAATCTTTATAAAAACATACCAGAAAACCTCACACTTTAGTGTGGGGATGAATGGTATCCTTATAAACGGGTGGAGGAGAAACTTAATAAGAATAATATTCCTTTAATACCACAGAGAGGTTAACGATGTTGATGGACTATATCCAGGCGGCATTACGACACGCCAGATACGAAATCCTGCCGGAGGATGGTTCCTATTATGGCGAAATACCTCAATGCACCGGAGTCTATTCTAATGCAGAGAGCCTCGAGGATTGCAGGCAGCAACTTCAAGAAGTTCTTGAAGAGTGGATTCTCTTCCGTGTTCACAAGAACCTTCTCCTCCCAGTCATAGACGGTATCGAGTTGACCATCAAGGAAGTGGCTTGATGCCCCGGTTCGGACCAATTAAACGCAAAGAGCTTATACGATATTTCAGGCAGATAGGCTTTGAAGGCCCATACTCAGGCGGCAAGCATCAATTCATGGTCAGGGGCGATATTACGATATTCATACCAAATCCTCACAAATCGGAAATAGGTAGAGAGCTTTTAAGCAGAATTCTTCGTCAGGCCAAAATCGACAGAGAAAAATGGGAAGAGCTATGAGAAGAAGGTAGAAAGTCGGCCAAGAGCGACTCTTGGCCGTTTATGTTGTTACGAAGTACAACGTCCAGATAACCCATGCCTCCTTCCGAGAGCTAAACCTCACCCTCGGCACCTCCGTTTACCTCACCTTCAAGAGTTCCGCCG
>CAYVLI010000220.1:0-5193 GCA_964452105.1 uncultured Nitrospinota bacterium | reverse complement strand
TTATTATCCCCCTTGACAGCAGAGGAAATAATGCTGCTTCACTCTACTCCTCGGCGCTGGCCATGTCCGAGTTTAAAAACCTGTCAGACCTGGTGGCTGCCAAGCATGTCCTTTTTTTAATCGACGCATGCTTCAGCGGACTCGCTACCGGCCGCTATTATGCCATACCGAATACGGAATCGGACTATATAAAGAAGGTCTCGCGACTGCCCGTTAGACAGATAATAACCGCAGGCGGTAAAGGGGAGCAGGTCGTAGAGAGCTCGGAGTGGGGTCACAGCGCTTTCACCTTCAAACTTATCGAAGCTCTTGAAAAGGGAGTGGCAGATAAGGACGCTGATGGCTTCACCACGGGGAGGGAACTGGCCAATTATCTGAGACCGGTGGTGACCAATGTTACGAAGGGGCTGCAGACTCCACAGGAAGGAAGGTTCTCCGGGGAAGGGGAGTTCATCTTCATAACCGGCGGCTCTGCCAGCCTGGTGGTGAAATCGATTCCCAATGGAGCGGATGTCTTAATAGACGGGGACAAAAAGGGTAACACAGGAGCAGGGCAAGTTCTCGTCCGTGACCTTAGGTCAACCGCATACAAGCTGATAGTCAGGAAATTCGGTTACTACGATTACGAAGAGACCATCTCCCTCCAGCCCGGCGATGAAAAAACCATAACAGCCGAACTCGTACCCAAGCCCGCTTCAATAATGGTGATGACCGCACCCGAGGGAGCAGAAGTCTATCTGGATGCCGAGTTTAAGGGAATAACCGGCAAACTGCCGCTGGAGGTGCATAACCTCAGCCCAGGCTCGCATAATTTAAGAATACACCGGGAGGGTTACCAAGATTTCGCCGAAGTCCTCCTTCTGAAACCCGATGAAAAGAAAGAGGTGTTCAAGACCCTTTCCTCAAGACCCACAAGCATCATGGTCTATGCCTGGCCGACAGGCGCTTCGGTCTATATAAACGGTGAATTGAAAGGTTCCTCCGGAGATGAGCCCGTTGTGGTCGGAAACCTCGGCTCAGGGCAATACACTCTGCGAATAACCAAAGGGGGCTATAAAGACCACGAGGAAATCATTTCCCCCGAACCAGGTGAAAAAGTCGAGAAGTATATAAATCTCAAGGTTATTCCTTCCATGATCGTTGTAACTTCCGTCCCTGCAGGAGCCCGAGTTTACATTAACGATGAATACGTGGGTGATACCGTATTACAGCGGCAGCTTAACCCCGGAATCTACAAGATAGTCATAGAGAAAGAGGGCTACAAAAGATACGAACATAAGGTGCAAATGGGGCGTGGCAAACAGGAGCTGGTATCCGCTTTTCTGAAAGAAAGTACATCTCCCGGGCCTCCCAGGAGCATGGCCCGAAAAGCACCCAGAGAAAAGCCTGTTATTAAGAAATACAGACCTCCTGAAACCATGGCAGAGAGTATCCTGATGACATGGTCCAATCCGTCGGGAGCGGGTATATATATAGACGGTGAATTTAAGGGAACCGCCCCCGCAACCGTCGGCGGCTTGACTCCCGGCCAACATGAGATCGTCTTAAAGAAAGCGGGATACTACGAATGGATGCAGAGAATCACCCTCAAACAGGGAAAAACCTATAAACTCAACGCAGAGCTTATGACGGAGACGACGACGGAGTCGCCTGCGGCAAAGCCATCTGTACTTCAGGAAGCCAAACTCAGCCTCACATCTTCCCCGCGGGAAGCGGATATATACATCGACGATAAACCGATTAACGAGCACACTCCGTCAACCGTCAAGGTCGCACCCGGTTCGCACAAGATAACGATTAAAACCGGAGGCTATCTGGACTGGGTACGGTATATTGCTCTGGAGCCGGGCGAAGAGAGCGAGCTCCATGCGCGGCTGTCGTCAATCACGGTGAGCCTCAAGGTCGTGTCCGATCCAGAAGGTGGCAAGGTTTATGTGGATGATCAGGATGAAGGGGATGAAACCCCCGTCTCTTTGAGCAGCATCGAACCAGGTACCCATAAGGTAACCGTAAAGAAAGAAGGATACCACGACTGGGTCCAGTACGTTGTGCTGGAGCCCGGAGGACAGCAGGAACTATCAGCCAAACTGCAGCCCCTGACAGCGAAGTTAGACATCTCATCGGAACCCTCCGGCGCCCTGGTATTCATCGACGATGCTTACATGAAAAGAGATACTCCCGCCACCGTCGCTGATATCTCTGCAGGAAGCCACAAGATTTCCCTGAAGAAGAAAGGGTACGCTGATTGGGTGAAGTATGTTTCGCTGGAGCCGGAAGGCATACAAGAGCTCTCAGCAAATTTACAACCACTTTCAACAGATTTAACAATCACATCGGAGCCGGACGGCGCAGGCATCTTCATAGATGATCAGCCTACCGACTTCAAGACCCCGGCCACTATAAAAAACATCCAGCCGGGAACCCACAAGGTCACCTTGAAAAAGGAAAGGTATTACGACTGGATAAAATACCTGGAGCTCCAGCCTGGAGAAACTCAAGAACTATCCAATGTGGCGCTGGTGGAGGAATCCCCTGAGACTGGAACCATCAAGCTAATCTCCAAACCTGCGGGTGGAAGGATATATATAGACGGTAAATTTACCAACGAAATCACCCCGGCCACGCTAAGTGACCTGAAACCGAATATCTACTTTATAGCTGTAAAAAAAGAGGGTTACAGGGGATGGGCCGAGAGGATTGAAGTACATTCCGGGAAGACCACCGAGCAGGAGGCGGATTTGGGTCCTGTGATTATAAACTATCAGAATGCCAGAACAATTCTTAGAGATAACATATCCCGTTCGGAGAACGTTAAAGCAATAACCACAACCTGTATGAACGTCACCGAAAATCAGATATATCTCTGCCAGAATATGCGTTATCTGGAAACGAGGGATACAGCAAGAGGGTTCAAGCTGGTGAGCGGAAACGCTTATTGGAATGCGAACATACCATATGATAGCATTCGTGAGGTAAAGATCCTCGATCCAATGTTCGGCGACCCCAACGGTATCGAAATAAAAGGAGATTTCAAAATCCTGTACCGGCAGGAACCTCGAGTTTACATAGACGCTGGCATTAACAAAGACCTGACGGATGGAAGACTCTACCTGCCCTGCAAGGGGAAAGAAGAGTGCGGATTGGCCAAATCCGCCCTGGAATCCTTAAAAAGAGGCCGATAAAAAAGCAAAGGCCTTCCTCTAACCGGCCTCCATCGAGAGTTCACTTACGCCTTCCTTGCGCCGCTACGCAGGAAAAAAGCGGGTATCACGGTTATCATAATGAGTATGCCCACTATCAGGTAAACGTCGCTGAAGGCCGATAGCATGGCCTCCCTGTTTATCAACGCCTTGAGGACAGCCAGGGATTTCTGCTGGGCCAGGAGTGCCGGGTCTCCCAGATGCTGGAAAAGCCCCCTCACCATTGAAATAAATCTTCCGGTGGCGTAGGAATCGTACAATTGATGCTCGGAATAACGAGCGAGGTAGGTAAGCTCCCTCCTTTCGATGATGGTATCCATGCTGGCTATGCCGAAGGCGCCGCCCAGATAGCGAATGATGTTGAACACCCCGGAGCCCACGGTAAGCTGATGGGGGGGGAGTGCTCCCAGCGCCGACGTCAGCAAAGGTGTCATCAAAAGGCCCAATCCCACGCCCCGAATTATGAGCATCAGGTTTATCATGGCCGTGCTGGTCTGCAGATTGATGTAAGAAAGCCAGTAGAGTCCGACGGCAAATATAACCAACCCCACCAGGACAAGCAAACGCGTGCTCGTCCTATCGTTCAAAACTCCCGAAACAAGCAGGAAAAGGCCGAACAAGAAGACACCGGGAAGTTGGATGAACCCTGCCTGAATGGCGTTGTAGCCAAGAATATTCTGCAAAAAAATCGGCACAATAAAGTATGTTCCGTAATATCCCACTCCTACGATAAAGGAGAGGGCAGAGGCCATAGTAAAGATGGAATGCTTAAACACCCTGATATCAACGAATGGATTTTTGCGCGTCAACTCCACAAGAAGGAAGATGGCGAAAGAAACAATAAATATTACCAGAAAACTCACTATGTAATCCGACCGCCAGCCCTTTTGCTGCCCCTTGGCCATTGTTATGAGCAGCGCCGTCAGGAATATGGTCATGGTGACGAGGCCCAGAGCGTCAAATTTTCCCCCTCTCTTTCGAGGCGTTTCTTTCATCACTACCCAGGCTCCTATGGCGCTGATAAGACCCAGCGGTATGTTGAGGTAGAATATGAGCCGCCAGGATAAATCTTCAACAAAGTAACCACCGATGACGGGGCCGAATGCCGGCCCCAGCACCGCAGCGAAGGCGAATACTCCCATGGCCAGTCCACGTTGCTCCTCGGGGAAAATTTCGAAGGCTATGACCATGGCGATGGTCATCAGGGTGCCGCCTCCGGCCCCCTGCAATGCGCGGAAGATTATCAAAGAATCAACGTTCCAGGCCATGCCACAGAGCAGCGAGGCGAGAGTAAAAAGCAGGGTGGACCCCACGAAAAGGGTGCGGTGCCCCAACCTTTCTCCCAGCCAGCCCGTGGAAGGCATGAGCACGGACATCCCCAGCATATAGGCCGTGGTGACCCATTGAATCTTCTCCAGGTTGGCGCTGAAAGCGGCCATCAACTGGGGGATGGCTATGCTCACGATGGTCTGATCCATGGCGTAGATGAAGCCGCCCAGAACCATGAAGGCGCTCACGATCCACTTATAGTTGGGTCTTAAGTGATATGGTACGAACTCTCTGTCCATGTCCTTGGATTAAAGGTGGTGGATACGACTAACCTTATTAACGAAAGTAAAAAAAGTTTTACTATTATACATAAATACCCCTGATAATAAAAACATTTCCGGGACTTACCCCAAGATTCGACCTATCGTTGGCGCTTCTGATTTAGGATCAACCGGTTAGGGAGGTGTCGAAGCGGAATAGTGGTTTTCAGGCGTCGCCTGTTGCATACAGCGTCCCTGCCGCGCAGCATGTATGTTAGGTCTGGATTCCCGCTTCCGCGGGAATGACAGATGGGGAGCGGGAATGACAGATGGGGAGCGGGAATAACATAGGGATACCCACCCTTTTAAGGGTGGGAGCATCACTCATCATGCAGAATGCGTGGGCGAACCCCCTGATTCATCAAGGGGATTCTTTATTTTGGGGTAACTCCTGAAACATTTCC
>CAYVLI010000219.1:0-5206 GCA_964452105.1 uncultured Nitrospinota bacterium | reverse complement strand
TCTTCCATGAGAGCGGCTCTGGCTCCGTTCACCGTCGCCATCCTGAAAACGTCTGCGGCGCTCAGGGAGAAAGATTCCAGACCAGGCTGGCGGTGCAGCATGTGGCATACGCGCATTTCCTGAATAAAATCTTCGTCATCGTTGAAGGTCATACCGTCCGTCCCCAGGCACACATTGACTCCTCTGGAGTACAAAGAGCTCATGGGCATTATGCCGCTCTTGAGCCTGAGGTTGGAGCTGGGATTGTGCGCTACCGTTGTGCCGGTTCGGGCCAGCAGCTCAATGTCTTCCTCATCCACCCAGACCGCATGGGCGCAGGAAACCCTGTGCCCCAGCAAGCCCAGCTCTTTTATGTGAGCCACCAGAGATTTACCGTAACGCTTCCGGTAGTATTCCTTCTGATAAGGGGATTCCAGGATGTGAAAATGAAGGCCGGTCTCCAATTTTCGAGCCGTCTCCCCTATTTTTCCCAGCAGATCATCCGTACACCACTGAGGGCCCACCGGACCCAGCAAGACCTTGAACCTTTCATCCCTGTCGTTATAACTCTCGTGAAATTCGGAGACGATCGAGAAATATTCTTCCTGTGGTATCTCTCCGAGCTTGTCCAGGTTATTCTTCAATTCATTTTTCAAGTCACCGGGCAGTGACTTTATGAACTTGTTGTTGTCCATGTAAACGTACGTGTTGCTGTCTTTGATGCCGATGGAAAGGGCCACGCGGAGCCCCGATTCGAGGTAAGCCTTCGAGGAATCCAGGAGTTCCTTCCGGTATCCCGAGTGATCCCGTCTGTAGTGGCTGTGGACAGCAGTGGTCACCCCGGTCTCCACCTGCTTTATAGCCGCGTAAAGAGTATCCAGATAGGGGTCAACCTGGGGTTGTTTGCTCAACTGAAGAATCCATAGTTCCAGGCCCTCATCGAGGGTCCCCAATTGAAAATTGGTCAGCCCCTTCCCGTGATAGTGTGAGTTTACGAAGCCCGGTAAAACCATGCATTTAGCAGAGCCCAGCTCTTCCGCATCCGGATGAGCTCTCTTGAGCTCTTCCTTTACGCCAACGTCCAGTATGGCGCCGTCCCTCTCCACGAGAGCACCATTATCTATGGTAACTACCTTCTCCGAGGTTTTATCAAATGTCAGAAGCTCCGAGCCCCATACCAGGGTGTATGACATTCGGTTCCCTTTCACGGCAAGCCGCTTCACTGCCTTTTAAACTTGTGTCGAGTTTATTGATAGATTCGACGATTAAAGTTGTCCGTATAAAAAATTTATAGCACAGGGGGTAGGGGTTTACAACTCAGATACAGCATAAGCCGGGGTTTACGGCGGCAGGCCTTTTAAACATGAATCGGAGACGCCTTCCCTGCGGTTTTACAGAGCGCGTGTCACTTCATCCTGTGCGTAAACCGGCAGAGGTCTTGCGCCCTCTGGTGTTATCAGAACGAGCTTTTTCTCTCTCTCCGTTATGCGGCCTATGCTGTTGCACTCGATATCCAGCTTATCAAACTCCTTCAGGAGCAAGCCGGCCTGGTCGGGGGAAGCCGTTATCAGCAGGCTGCCCGATGCTATTACCCCCAGCGGGTCCAGATTAAACTCCCGGCAAAGAATCCGGCACTCTTCATAGACGTTTATCTTTTGCAGATATACTTCCGCCCCCGTGCCCGAGGCTTCGGCCAGCTCTGCTATGCCCATGGATAGCCCGCTCTCGGTAGGGTCATGCATGGCGGTAACTTCGGCGACGCGGGATGCTGTCAAGGCTTCGTCCAGGATGCTTATGCCGGGCCGATATATAAAGTCTTTACACTGCTCGATAAACTCCTCCTCGTAGCCTCGTTGGAGCAGATGGCTCTCTCTTTCTCTGGCCAGGAGCGCCACCCCCTCTATGGCTATCCCTTTGGTCAAGAGGATTTCGTCCCCGGGCTTCGCTCCTGATGAGGCGACCAGACCATCTTTGGCCACTTCCCCCAGCATTTGCCCCACCACTATGGGTCGGGAAACTGCTTGAGTCACTTCTGTATGACCGCCAATCAGGGAAACATTGATGGACTGACAAGCTTCGGAAATCTGGGAAAATATTTCTTCTATGGTGCTTTCGTCGGTAGTCCCCCCGGGCAACAAGATGGTTACCAGGAGCCATTTCGGTGTTGCACCCGTACAGGCGATATCGTTGGCATTGACATGCACCAGATACCAGCCCACCTCCTCCGTTGCAAAGGTTACGGGGTCGGTCTTGACTACCAGACAGCTTTCCCCGAAATCTATTACAGCGGCGTCTTCGCCGATTTTAGGACCCAGCAAGACACGGCTGTCCACTACCGCGTGGCGATCGATGAGCCCTTTTAACATATCCATATCCAACTTTCCCACCGGCAGTTTTTTGCTCACGTGTTATCCTTTCAAAGAGTTCCGGTTAAAAGGCCGCCTGGATTCAGATGCGAAGGAATTGACATAATGCCTTTACTGCTTTATCTCTTTAAGCATCTGAAACTACCTGTGTATTTAATTATACTGCTGCACAGCGGTTTGAACAATTCTATGTTTCCCGGAGGTGACCTGTTGGAAAGAGTCGCCCTCGTAAAATGCGACAGCTACAAAACAGACCTGGTCTATCGTTCCATGAAACGCCTGCTCCAGTACTCAGGCGGCATAGAGAGGTTCGTCGGTAAAGGCGATAAGGTCATCCTCAAGCCGAACCTCCTTGTAGGAAAGGCGCCTGAAAAGCATGTAACCACGCATCCCTCCGTCGTAGAAGCCGTATCAAGGCTGGTAATAGAAGCAGGGGCCATTCCCGCCATCGGCGACAGCCCGGCCATGGGCAATCTCAAGAGAGCAGCCAAACAAGCGGGGCTCAAGGATGTGGCGGATCGTTTGGGCATAAGGCTTTTATCATTTGAGAAATCGGTGGAAATGCGAGGACCCGAGGATGGAATATTTAAAAAGATAGAGGTGGCCCGGGAGGCCCTCGAAGCCGATGTCATAATAAATCTGGCCAAGCTGAAAACCCATTCGCAGATGCTTCTTACGCTGGGCGTGAAGAACATGTTCGGCTGCGTGGTGGGTTTGCGAAAATCACAATGGCACATGAAAGCCGGTTCGGACAGGGACTTTTTCGCAACCATGCTCCTGGAGCTATGCTTGTCGCTCAACCCCGCGTTGACTATTATGGACGGTATAGTCGGAATGGAGGGGTTCGGCCCTCAAAGCGGCGACCCCGTGAAATTAGGCATGATCCTGGCCAGTCACAATCCGGTGGCCCTTGATGCCGCCATTACAGCCTTGTTGAACATCGCTCCCGAAATCTTTCCTCTACTGCGTGTGGCCGGGAAAAAAGGAATAAAAGGCTCCCGCATCGAAGAGATAGAAATGGTGGGAGACCACTTAAGAGAAGAAGAGCTTCCCCATTTAAGATTGCCTCACCTTTCCGATGTGGAATTCGGCCCGAGATTCGTAAGAAGCCATGCCAGGAGCCTTTTTACCTCGAAACCGATGGACAATAAAAAGCGCTGCACCCTTTGCGGACATTGTGCGGAGATATGCCCCCCGGGGGTTATCGAGGTTGCTCAGAAAGGATTGATGTTCGATTATGACAGGTGCATACGGTGCTACTGCTGCCAGGAAATATGCCCTGAAGGCGCCATGGAAATAAAGCAGGGCATTTTCTTACGCCTGACTGGAAAATAGAGACCTGAACAACGTTTCTCCCTCCCGCTACCGACTGCATCAAAGGAAACTCTTTGCAGGTTTCAAAATAGCGATATTGACGGCGATATTAACCGGATATCTTCGGAAGAATCACAGTCTCCAGAATCCCGCATATTCAGGTTTTCAGGGCTTCCCCCAACATCCTTGACAAACAGGTAGGGAGATGATAATGATTTGATAATATTATTAATTTATCGAGTGCGAAAATCTCTTCTCGAAAAAGAAATGACGCGGACAGAATCGGGAGACTATCCACATGGAAGGATACGAAGTCAACGAAATAAGAAATATAGGAATCATCGCCCACGGGAATGCCGGCAAGACATCCCTGGCTGAAGCGATGTTATACGATACAGGAGCCGCTGACAGACTGGGTAACGTTATAGACGGGTCTTCCATAATGGACTACGACCAGGATGAAATAAAACGGCAGATGACTATTTCTTCCTCGGTAGCCTTCATGGAATGGCGCAAACATAAGATAAACGTGGTCGATACCCCCGGGGAAGCCAATTTCTTCTCCGATACCTTAACCGCTCTGCGGGTGGTGGATGCGGCTGTGGTAGTCGTCAACGCCATGGCTGGCGTCGAAGTACAGTTAGACAGGCTATGGAACGAAGCCGACCAGCAAAACAAGCCCCGTCTGATTTTTCTCAATAAGATGGACATGGAGAGGGCTGATTTTTACGGAGTACTGAAAAGCCTCCGCGAATCCTTTACACAGCAGATCGTCCCCTTGCAACTTCCCATCGGATCAGGTGAATCCTTTCAGGGTTTGGTGGACCTCCTGAGCAGGAAGGCCTACATCTATGAATCGGACTCGGGCGGAAAGGGAAAAGAGACAGAGGTTCCGCAGGAGTTGGTCGATGAAGTGGAAAACCATAGAGAGAAGCTGGTTGAATCAATCGCAGAAATGGATGACGACCTGGTCGAAAAATATCTGGAAGCGGGGGAGTTATCGGAGGAAGAAGTAAGGACAGGACTGAAGAAGGGGGTTGAGTCGGGGGCGTTGGTGCCCCTGCTCTGTGGCGCAGCCACAAAAAACGCAGGTGTGGACTTCCTGCTCGATGCAGCGGTGGATATATTACCCTCCCCGGATGTGACGCCGCCGGTAAAAGGGGTTCAGGCATCCGAAGACGGAGAGGTTACACGAAACAATCAGACCGACGAGCCATTTTCGGCGCTGGTCTTCAAGACGGTTGCAGATCCTTATGCCGGGAAGCTTACGATGTTCAGGGTCTATTCGGGAACTCTGAGCTCGGATTCAACGGTTTACAACTCCACCCAGGATGTCAAAGAGCGCATAGGGCAGATTTTCAGCAGCAAAGGGAAAGAACAGATTCCTGTAGGCACCATTTCGGCCGGAGACATCGGTACGGTAGCTAAGCTAAAAACTACTCTGACCGGCGATACACTATGCGATGAGAAAAATCCCATAAAGTATGAACCCTTCAAATTTCAGGAACCGGTCATATCCATGGCCCTCATTCCAAAAACGAAAGGCG
>CAYVLI010000218.1:3136-5209 GCA_964452105.1 uncultured Nitrospinota bacterium | reverse complement strand
GGGAATCGATGCCTATCACCCGCGCCGGGTTGATGGTGGCCGTGGCTACGGCCTCTGCAAGCGATATTTCTGTGTCTTCGAGGATATTGCAGATTAACCTGTTCATGGGCGTGGCGCCCCCTGCCAGCTTCCCATCTGCCAGTCTTACAGCGTCATTGCCGACCACTACTTCACGCCCATATAGGTCTCTATAATTTCCAGGTTCCAGCCCGGCCATGGGATGAGCATCCGTCACCGTGACCGTTCTGGACGCCCCCTTGGCCCTCAGGAGCAGCTTCACGGCTGCAGGGTGTAGATGAACGCCGTCCGGGATGACTTCTGCAGTAACCGTATCCTGGGTTAATACCGCCCCTGCCAACCCCGGTTTGCGATGGTGGAGAGGCCCCATGGCGTTGAAGGTGTGGGTCGCGTGCCTGATTCCCTTTCTTACGGCCTCTACGGCCTGGATGTAATCCGCCTCTGAATGGCCCGCAGATTGGGCTACTCCTGCGGTGTGGAGTTCAGGGAGCAAATCCATAGCGCCTTCCAGTTCGGGGGACAGCGTCATCATCTTGATATTGCCTTCGCCTCGTTTGAGGAGGCTTTTCAGAAGCCGAAGGTCTGGCTTGCTCAGGGTATCCTCTTCCATGGCGCCTTTCATGCGTGGGTTGAGAAAAGGACCCTCCAGATGGAGCCCTTCGGCTCTGCTCCCCTCCGCCTGGGAGGACATATAATCGTTAGCTCTTTTTATGGCGTCCTGCAATCTTTTTTTCGATAGGTTGCATATAGTCATGAGGTAGGAGGTGACGCCATGCGAGGGAAGGAGGGCGTTCACTTCGTTCATAGGCTCCATGTCCGGGGAGCGAAAATCGTGCCCGCCCCAGCCATGTAAATGAATGTCAATGAATCCGGGCAAAACCGTCAGTTCCCGAAGGTCTAAAACGTCCGCGTCCGCGGGCGTGGTCAATTCTTTTTCTTCACCGACGGCATATATCCTGGAGTCTTGAATTAAAATTAATCCCTTGTTTATGATACGATGCGGCGTTAGTATTTTACCGCAACTTAAGGCTTTAACGGTTAGTTCCATTCATTTTAGGATAAGGTACGATTGTTCTAATAATGACAGTTTTCCGGTGTGGTTCTGCTGAAACCGCACTTCTTGACAAGCTTTTTCGAAGCTGCCGCTTTGTAACAGGCCATAATCTTACGGCCTGAAAAGTAGAACTGTCAGGACCATTGTAAAATTACCAAAAGGTTGTTTTGTTGTCAATTCAAATAGAACCATGAAAGTTCCATCATTTATGGAACCCCAGCGAAGCAGGCCAATAGATTGAAGCGAATATTAAGGACAATACTGATTCTTAACCTGCTCTCCGCCTCTATTTTGATCCAGCAGTTCCATGACATAAAAGCGGAGCAGGGCGGGGAACAGTATGATTCCCCCCTGAAGTACGAATACGCCATAAAACCGCTACGGATTTTACAGGCGACAGATGAGGCGGAAAAGCTTTATTCTTTCGCCGGCCGATTGCTGGATTCAGGTGATTATGGTCAGGCTTTTCTGGAGTTCAGACGGTTTTTACATTATTTTCCGGACCACAGGCTGAGCGGCGAGGCAGGATATGCGGCGGCCTGGGCTCATTTCAAAGGAGGGCTTTATGATGAAGCAACGGCATGGTTCAGGAGAGTATATATGTCCTCCGATGGAGAGGAATTGAGCTCACGCGCGCTATATATGATGGCGGAGAGCGATTACATGAGCGGTGACTACAAAAGCGCCATAAAAGTGTATAGCATGGTGTCGGAGGGATACAAAGGCGGCTATTTGGACAGCCGGGCTTCCTTCATGAAAGGTTGGGCTTATTTAAAGCTGGGGCGCTGGCGAGAAGCCTCAAATCAATTCTCCGCCCAACCATCCTACAGCCCATACTTGTCCCCAGCCCGATCGTTGTCCGAAGAATCGCTGCACGGTCTTGCCCTGGAAAGCAAATCACCTGCTCTGGCGGGGGCGCTATCCGCTTATCTTCCGGGTGCGGGACAGCTTTATGTGGGCAGGAAACGCGACGCACTGGTGGCCTTCCTCATAAATCAGGG
>CAYVLI010000218.1:0-3036 GCA_964452105.1 uncultured Nitrospinota bacterium | reverse complement strand
AGCTTTATGTGGGCAGGAAACGCGACGCACTGGTGGCCTTCCTCATAAATCAGGGGTTCATAATCGGTGGAGTCGCATCCATCTTCAGCGGGAACATATTTCTCGGAGTCACTCTCCTTGCTCTTGAGGCAGGCTGGTATTCCGGCAATATTTACAGCGCATTGAACGGAGCATACAAGCACAACAGGTGGGTCCGGCAGGATTTCGTGGCTGCTCTCGACCTTAAATACGGATTGAGGTAGATGAGGTAGAATAGTTATAGCGGCATGCTTAAACCTGGATGCGTCATCAGGAATGGGGACGGGTTTAAAATCCGCCCCTATTTTTCTTAGCAAGAAACAGGCAAGGCACCATCGCCACCAGGGCGGTTACCGAAAGGAAGGTAAAGGAATCCTGAAACGCAGAAACTACGGCCTCTTTGCCGATCATCCCCCTGAGCAAACCTATGGCCATGCCTTTTGCTTCTGAGGCCGCGAAGCCCAGGTGAGAGAGAAAGGCCTGCAATGAGTTAATGGCCACCGTGGTGCCGTATGATGAGTAGTCGTGGCTGGCGGCATAGCTGGCGAAATGGACGAGCTCCCTGTGCTCGAGCGTGGTGCCCAGGATAGCGATCCCGAACATTCCCCCCAGAGTAAAGGCCAGGCTTAACAGCCCCGCGGCCACTCCCAGGAAGGATGCCGGCAGGGAGAGCATGGCCCCGGTCATGGAGGGTGTATAGCTGAGTCCCAAGCCGGTGCCCCTGAGCAGGATTATGGCCGCTATCCCGAAGAAACTGACCCGGAGGTCGTATTGGCTGAAGGCGTATGCGAAGATTGCCCAGAATAGAAGGCCGATAAAAGTTGGCAGGCGAGGGCTGAAGGAATCGCTGAGAGTTCCTCCGATGCGCGTTGTTAAAATTGAAAGGGCTACCCCCGGGGCCATGGCGGCGGCGATGCGCAAAACGGAGTAGTTGAGCAGTTTATCCATGAACAGAGGCATCAGAAAATTACTCCCGAACAGACAAACGCCCACTATAAAAGATACTATGGCGCCGGCCATGAAATGTTTGTTCGATAAAATACGCAAGTCTATGAGAGGTCGCTTGACTCTGGTGGCGGTCAGTAACCAGGCCGTTAAAGATACTGCGAATATCAGGAACAGGCTCAGGATGTAGTTGGAGTTCCAACCTTCCACTCGTCCCTGGCTCAGGGCGATGAGAAGGCTGACGATGGCTATTGACAGGGCGGCGAACCCCTTGAAGTCGAATTTAACCGCGGTGCGCTTCCTGTTCTCATGAAGGAGGATGACGCTTACAACAAGACCTACCAGGCCGAGAATCGCTTGCATATAAAAAATGAAGCGCCAGTTAAAACTGTCCACGATATACCCGCCGAATAGAGGGCCCACCGTACCGCCCGTGCTGGTGCCGATTCCGTAGAAGGCCATCCCTCGGCCCCGCTTCTCCGGTGGAAACACCACCGTTATGAGGGCCATCGACAGCGGCCACAGAAGACCGCCCCCCACCCCCTGTACCACCCTGTAAACAAGCAGGGAGTCTATGCTCCAGGCGCTGCCGCAGAGGAAAGAGCCCAACGTGAAAAAAGACAGGCTCACGATGTAGAGCTTCTTGAGGCCCACGGTAGCGACCAGCCATCCGATGGTGGGCATAAGCACACTGAAAGCCACCAGGTAAATGGTAACCACCCATTTGATAGTCTCGACATCGGTTCCGAAAGCAGTCTGTATTTTTGGAAGCGTTACGTTGATTAAGGAAGCGCTGAAAACTGATACGAAACCGCCAAGGACTATTATCAAAATGGTGTTGCCCGGGGACGAAGAGTAGGACCACCGGCCCTCACTTATCTCATTCACCCTGCAAGCCCTTATTGCATAATGAGCCGATCCTCATGCGCTCTGTAAGATGTGCTATGATTTTTTTCTCCATTAAGCAATCCATGAACTAACCCTGTATATGACGTGGTCATCGAAGCGCAGCGAGTTCATCTGAATCTTACAGGAAGAACTTGCAGTCTGAAAGCTTTTTCAAAACAAGGGCGGCAATAATCCGTTTAAAAGTTGACTAGCTTAAAAATACTATGTTAACATCTTTGAAACAGGAGCGGGATGGCGTGGGGTGGAAATGAAGAGTCAGCTCCTCCCGGCGCTGCCGCATTATTTGCTGTGATGTGTAAAACAACCCTGAGAAGGAAGGCGCTCAGTATTGGGCGAATATCTCAAATTTTTAGAAAGAATTGTTCCCGCAACGGTAAACATACACGCTTACATCTCACACCGTAACCCGTCGGTTAAGGCGTTGGGATATGAGCGCATGGGAACCGGTTCGCTGGTGACTCCTGAAGGATACATTCTGACCGTGAGCTATGTCGTGCTCGGAGCCAAGGAGATAACTGTAACCGACTACGAGAACAAAGAATACTCGGCAAGAGTGGTTTACATAGATTATGATAGCGGGCTTGCGGTGATCAAAGCCGAGGGAGAAAGGTTTCCGGTCGTACCTCTCGGAGACTCAAACGAATTGAAGCCGCCGGATAGCATACTCGCGCTGGCCAGCACCGGTAAAAATGAAAGGAAGGTCACGCAGGGGTTCGTTACCAGCATTAAACCTTTCGACGCTTACTGGGAATACATGATAGACCAGGGGATAATGACCACTGCAGTAAACCCCGGTTTCGGCGGCGGACCGTTGATAAACAACCTCGGCAAGGTGATGGGGGCGGTGTACCTGAGTCTGAATACAGTTAAAGAGATGAGCATGGCCATCCCCATAAATATGTTCCGAAAGGTAAAAAACGAGATAATCGCAAACGGCGCCGTTAGCGGAAAGGTTCCACCTCCCTGGATAGGTGCATATACGATTCAGGCCGAAAACGGTCTTCTGGTTGTTGGCCTGGTCAACGACGGCCCCGCGCATAAGGCGGGCCTTCAGGTTAAGGACTCCATAATAGCAATTGAAGGTATCGAAATAGCCGACAGAAGAGAGCTTTATGAGGAGTTGTGGAAGGGTGAAGCGGGAAGGGAAATAGGCCTGACCATCCT
>CAYVLI010000217.1:0-5222 GCA_964452105.1 uncultured Nitrospinota bacterium | reverse complement strand
TATGGGGTGCAAGGTCATCCTCACTCATCCGATGCAGAAAGACATCAGTATGCCACTGGAAGTGCAGATGAGACTCGCAGGCAAGGGCGCCTTCGTCGAATTCTGCTACATCATGTACCTGGACAGGGACAATCCGGAAGATTACCACCCCGACCTCATGGCCAAATACATCAATGAAATAGGCGCTGGACATTGCATACTTTCTTCAGATGCCGGTCAGCGGAATAACCCCGGCCCCAGTGATTCCCTCCGTGAGTTTTCAAAGCTGCTGGCCGACCATGGTATCACTATTGCTCAACTGGAAAAGATGTTGGTGAAAAACCCCCGCTATATACTGGGTCTTGAGGAACAAAGAGCTTAAAACCGCAACCCCCTGCTCCAGACTTTGAATAAACAAGTGTCTCAGGAAACCTATTCACATAGATGGGAAGAAATATTCGCTTCTTCAGAAGGGGATATTTCAGCGCCTCTAAGCTTCCTGGTGAGGGAGCTAAACAGGTTGAACCTGAAAGGGCGGGCTCTGGACCTGGGTTGCGGCACAGGCAGGCACTGCATCCTGCTGGCACGCGGAGGTCTGGAGACTCACGGGCTCGACGTTTCGCGCAAGGCGCTGGAAAAGACCGCCCTCAATCTGCATGCAGAGGGGTTATCGGCGTTCCTGAAGCAGGGAGAGATGCAAAACCTCCCCTATGCGGACGGGCTCTTCGATCTTGTTGTGAGCATAAATGTGATTCACCATAACGATTCGAAAGGTATTCGCAGGAGCGCATCCGAGATATGGCGAGTACTCAAGCCGGGTGGACATCTCATTGCCACCATGGCCGCCCTCAGGCATCATAATTTCGGCAGGGGTGTTATCGTTGATGAAAAGACTTTCCTGCGTGATTCAGGGGTTGAAGCGGGAATACTCCACTATTTTCTGGAGGAAGAAGATGTACGCCTGTACTTTCGAGGGTTCGACTTCGAGCATCTGACGGAGGAATCGGGTTCCTGCTTCTTTGAAGAAATGAAAGGGAAGGAGAACTACCACTGGTTTCTTACCGCCCGTAAAAGGGTTCAGGAAAATCATTTTTCACAGGCAAGTCCAACCTTTCGTGATGAGAAGCTATGGAAAGGCCTTGATTAATCATAGTGAACTGTAAGAAAAGGGGTGCGCTATGGAAGCGAGCACAGCGGTGGAAATGTTTAAGAAACGGGTGGAGGCGTCTGGCCCCAGGCCGGCTTATTTCATCAAGGAGAAGTCCGGATGGGCATCCACAACATGGGAGGAGTTTCGTCGGCAGGCCAGAGAAGTCTCCCTGGGCCTTATGTCCCTGGGCCTTCAGAAAGGGGATACCGTCTCTATCCTGGGCGATACCCGCCCCGAGTGGGTTGTCTGCGATTTTGGGGTAATCTGCGCCGGTGGTATTAGCGTGGGTATCTATCAGACAAATACCGCCCACCAGGCGGAATACATAATCAAGGACTCAGGTTCTAAGATTGTATTCGTGGAAAATCAGGAACAGCTCGATAAAATTCTATCGGTCAAAGAGAGCCTGGAAGGCCTCACGCACATCATTGTATGGGATGAATACTCCGCCCCGCAGAACGACGCCGTCTTGAGCCTACGTGACCTGATGGAAAAGGGAAATCAGCGCTCCGATGAATTGAGCGCAGAGCTGGAGCGGCTTGAGGGAAGCGTAGCGCCTGATGATACGGCTATCCTCATCTACACCTCCGGCACCACCGGCCCGCCCAAGGGCGCCATCATCACCCACAAGAACATCATGGCCCAGCTAAGGTCTCTGGAGCACGTGATCCCCTCTCAGGAGGGCGATTCCATGATGGCCTTCCTTCCCATGTCCCACGTGGCGGAGCACGTGGTGGGTTTCCTTTTGCGAGTCTATAATGGGGTTGAAGCCTACTACGCTGAAAGCCTGGACAAGCTCATCGAGAACTCTCAGGAGGTTAAGCCTACCATTTTCGGAAGCGTGCCTCGCATCTTCGAAAAGGTGCACACCAGAGTCCTCACCGGCGTAGAGAGCGCCAAGCCCGGGAAACAGAGGATTTTCAACTGGGCCATGAAGGTGGGGCTAGAGGTCAGCAGGCATAAGCAGAAAAAAGAGGCCATCCCTCTGGGACTCAGGTTCAAACATGGATTCGCTGATGTCCTGGTGCTCAAGAAGCTGCGCAACGTTTTCGGCGGCCGCGTCAAGTTCTTCGTGACCGGGGCGGCTCCAATCGCTCTGGATATCCTTGAATTCTTCCACGCCGCAGGCATGTTGATAATCGAAGTTTACGGCCTCACCGAGAGTACCGGCGTAAGTAACTCCAACACGCTGGATAACTACAAGTTCGGAACCGTGGGGCCGGCCATACCAGACACGGAAGTGAGGCTGGCCGAGGACGGCGAGATACTCATCCGCGGCGACGTGGTCTTCAAGGGCTACCTGAACAGGGAAGAGGAGACCCGCGAGACCATAAAAGACGGCTGGTTGTACACGGGTGATATCGGTGTCATCGATGAGGACGGCTTTCTGCGCATCACAGACCGCAAGAAGAACATCATAGTCACCGCCGGCGGGAAAAACATCACCCCCTCAAATATAGAAAATATTGTGAAGACCGATCCACTCATCAGCCAGGTGCTGGTGCATGGGGACAGGCGTAATTTCCTCTCGGCGCTCATCACGCTGGACCCCGAGGAATCGGTAAAACTCGCTGGCGAACGAGGCATAAGCATCGACGATCCCGCAGGGCTGGCCTCTAACCCGGAGATCATCACTTCCGTCCAGAAGGCTGTGGATAAGGCCAACGAACAGGTTGCCCGGGTACAGCAGATAAAGAAGTTCACTATTCTGCCTCAGGATTTCACCGTCGAAGGGGGCGAGATAACCCCCACACTCAAGGTCAAACGCAGAGAGGTGGAGAAGAAATACGCCGACGTCCTCGACAAGATGTATCAATAGCATTCCAGGCTAATCATTCATGGCAGTAGTGGGGGCGGGTTTCATCCCGCGATACGCGGGATCGCCCCTATCCTATATTGTTGACACACCATCGGAAGCTCTGCTAATATCTGCCACGATAAATTACATCTATTACTTCCTTATAAGGAGGCATTGCTATGGTGGATTACAGCAAGTACAAGTGCATCAAGATAGACCGCGACGGCCCTGTTCTTACCATCGCTCTAAACCGGCCCGAGATGAACGCCGTCAACGCAGAGCTGCATTACGAGCTTTCCCAGGTATTCGCCGACGCCAACATGGACCATGAGGCCAAGGTGGTGGTGCTTACAGGGGCCAACAAGGCCTTCTGCGCCGGCGGCGACATCAAGTGGATGGAGGAGATGCAGAAACCGGGCACCTTCCGCAGCATCATGCCGGAAGGCAAGAAAATAGTAATGGACCTCATAGACCTGGAGAAGCCGGTCATAGCCAAGCTAAACGGCCATGCCATAGGTCTGGGGGCGACCATAGCTCTTTTCTGCGACATTATCATCGCTTCCGAAAAGGCCAAAATTGGCGATCCCCACGTTCAGGTCGGCCTGGTGGCCGGCGACGGCGGAGCGGTTATTTGGCCCTTCCTAATCGGCATGTGCCGGGCCAAGAGGTTCCTGTTCACAGGTGACCTCATAGACGCCTCGGAAGCCGCTACAATTGGCCTTATCAACAAAGCCGTCCCGCCGGAGCAGCTCGATGAAGAAGTGAACAAGATGGCGCAGAGGCTGGCCGGCGGCGCGTTGGTGGCCATAAACTACACCAAGATTTCCGTGAACAAGACCCTCAGGTTCATAGCAGACCTCATCATGGACACCTCCATATCTCTGGAGGGCCACTCGGTAGCCACCCAGGACCACCTGGAGGGAGTCAGAGCCTTCATCGAGAAGCGTAAACCCAACTTCAAGGGCATGTAAAAAGACAAGGGAAACCCTTTCTGGCAGAAAGGGTTTCCCCAAACTCCTTCCCAAAGACTCTTATATATGTCCTTTGTATAAAAGTTTTTGGAGGGAATTCGAGGGAACCTTTTTACTAAAAAGGTTCCCTCGGAAGTACTTCGTTCATGCTGCCGGTGCGGTAGCCTTCCAGGTCGAGTGTCACGTAGGTATAGCCGATGGACTTGAGTTCGTCGGCTACTTTTTTGGCCTCTCCGGATTGCAGGAATTTTTTTAGCTCCTCCGGAGCCAGTTCTATGCGGGCCATGTTCCCGTGGTGCCGCACCCGGAGCTGCCTGTAGCCCAGTGAGCGCAGGAAGGCCTCCGCTTTCTCCACCATGGAGAGCTTGTCGGCGGTTATCTCTTCGCCGTAGGGGAAGCGGGAGGAAAGGCAGGCCAGGGCCGGTTTGTTCCAGGTGGGCAGGCCCATATCGCGCGAGAGGGCGCGTATATCGTCTTTGGTGAGGCCGGCCTCTTTGAGCGGGCTGCGCACACCCAGATCGCAGGCGGCCCTGATTCCGGGGCGGAAATCTCCCTCATCATCAAAGTTTGTGCCGTCGCACACCACAGCCACCCCGTGCTCTTTCGCCACAGAGAGAGCCTTGGTGAACAGCTCCGACTTGCAGTAGTAGCACCTGTCAGGCGGGTTCTCCCTGAAGCCGGGTATATCCAGTTCCTCAGAGTCCACCACCACGTGGCGCACGTTCAACTCTCCTGCTATCTGGATGGCTTCCTGGAGCTCGGAGGAAGGGTAAGTGGAAGACCTTGCGGTGAGCGCCACCACCTTGTCCTGGAGCGCTCTCTTCGCCGCTCCCAGCAGGAAGGTGCTGTCCACGCCGCCAGAATATGCGATGAGTACGCTGCCCATATCGGTTAGAATATTCTGGAGTTTATCCATCTTGGCTTGAAGGTTGTTATCCAACGTCGCCTCCGCTGCTTGCAATACATGTCGCAGGATACCTGATTCAACTATATTTCCTGCGGCGTATCCTCTTTTCTTCGCTCACAAAAGTTAGCACGTCCCCATGCTGAAGTCAATTCCCGGAGAACTGTAGTCGCACGTTTGCGGGTTGCTCCTACCCCCCCGTCGCTCAAGCCACTTCCTTCAGGCAGCAGCTGGCAGATAACAGATGGCAGATGTTCAGACCGTGAAGGCACTGAGGCGCGAGAAGCATCTCCCGCCTGCCGTTGTTTCATCCTCAATGTGAGAGCGCACGGCCGTTCGCCCCTTGTATGTTAATCAGGTGTAAAATAATAGAGATAACTTGTTATGGGCGTGGCAGACCGTTCGCCCCTTGGGACTTTT
>CAYVLI010000216.1:0-5247 GCA_964452105.1 uncultured Nitrospinota bacterium | reverse complement strand
TGTTTAGCCGCTTCATCTCCAGACAGGAGTCTGGAGTTTTATGCGGCAAAAAATAGGGTGTCCCTTTGATTTTATCGAGGCGGAGGAATGCCCCCTGTTAACATGAAAAAGAAGTGCATCCCTGCTTCAACCAAAAGCTCATCTTTAGTTTTTGCCCTTAAGGTCGAGTTCTTCTACGATGCCGCGCATGGCCTGGATGACGAAATTGATGTGTTCGCTTAGTTCCACGCCGAGCTCCTCGGCGCCTTTCGTGATGTCCTCCCTGTTCACAGCCCTGGCGAAGGCTTTGTCCTTCATCCGTTTGCGCACCGATTTGGCGGCCAGGTCCATGATACCCGAGGGCCGCACCAGCGAGGCGGCGGTTATGAAACCGGTAAGCTCGTCCACGGCGAACAGCGCCTTGTCCATCAAATGCACCCGCGGCACTCCCAGCCTGTCGCTATGCGACCGTATTGCATAGACCACCTCTTCCGGATAGCCGCGTTCTTCCAGGATGGCCGCGCCCCTGGCAGGGTGGTCTTCAAGGGAGGGATATTTCTCATAATCGAAGTCGTGCAGCAAGCCGGTTATGCCCCAGAGTTCTTCGTCCTCGCCGAACTTGCGGGCGTACGCGCGCATGGCCGCTTCCACGGCCAGGGCATGCTTTATGAGGCTGCCGTTGCTGGTGTACTCGGTCAATAATTCAAAAGCGTCTTTACGTTTCACCGGTACTTCCCAGATTATAGGTAGGGGCGACCGGCCGGTCGCCCCTACTCTTAGATTACTCCCTGTTGCGAGAGAGTGGACAACTCGTCTTTGCTCAGGCCCAGAAGGCCGCCGTATATTTCCTCGTTGTGTTCTCCTATCTCGGGCGCCTTGAATGTGCTACCGGGCGTCTCCGACATTTTGATCACGACGCCCGTGGTGGGGAATTTTCCTACGTCGGGATATTCGATGTCGATCATCATGTTGCGCGAGGCGATGTGGGGGTCTTTGACTATCTCGGGGATGTCGTACACCCTTCCGCAGGGGACACGGGCTTTTTCCAGTGTCTCCAGCACCTCGGCGGAAGTCCTCTTCGAGGTCCACCCTTCTATTATCTCGTTCAGCGCTTCATGGTTTTCGTAGCGCAGCAGGTTGTTTTCGAAGCGCGGGTCCTCGAGGATAAACTCTGCCTCCATAGCCTCTGCCATGCGCTTCCAGATTCTTTCGCTCAGGGGGCTTATGAATACCCATCCATCTTCGGACTTATAGAGGTCGCCGGGCTGGTGGAAGAATTGGTTGCCCAGCTGAGGCCTGCTCTGGCCGGCGGCGAGGTATTCGGCGTACATGCTCCCCATGAGAGAGAAGGATGTGTCCATCATGGCCACGTCTATGAACTGGCCCACGCCGGTGTTCTTGCGATGATACAGGGCCATCAGTGTCCCTATGCACGCATGCAGGGATGTGCTGAAGTCCACCCAGGCGACGGCGGAGCGAGTGGGCGGCTTGTCCGGAAATCCGGTGACGCTCATGTGGCCGGACATGGCCTGAGCCACGGGATCGAAGCTGGTCTTCTCCTTATAGGGTCCCGTCTGCCCAAAACCCGAGACGGAGACGTAGATTATGTTCGGGTTGAGGAGTTTGATAGTCTCATAATCGAGGCCTAACTTCTCCATGACCCCTCCGCCGAAATTCTCCACCAGAACATCAGACTTCGCAGCCAGTTCCTTCAAAAGCTGCTTGCCTCTTTCGCTTTTGAGATTCAGTGTCACTCCCTTTTTGCAGCGTGAGTTGTTGTAGTATCCCACGCTCCGTCCGTTTTTCATAAGCACACCGATAAAGCGGTCTGCAGCGCCGCCCGGCTCTTCGACCCTAATAATCTCCGCACCCATCTCACCCATAAGGGTGCAGCAGTAAGGGCCTGCTATGAAGCGGCATACGTCAAGAACCCTGATCCCCTCCAATACTTTTTTCATGTTTAAATACCTCGCTAAGTATTATCGACCTTTAAATTTGGGCTCGCGTTTTTCCACGAAGGACTTTGCGGCTTCCACATGGTCCTCGGTGTTGAAACAGTGCATCTCCACAGCCAGGGAATAGTCCAGCACCAGGTTGGCCACGCTTTTCATCATCTTGTTTACAGACATCTTGGTGGTGTTAATGGCCACGGAGGGGCCGTTGGCCAGCTTGCGTGCGAATCCCCAGGCCTCTTCGCGCAGCTTGTCATGCGGCACAACGTGATTAACAAGGCCGATCCGCTCCGCCCCGTTGGCATCGATGATATCCCCGGTCATGAGGAACTCCTTGGCTCTCGCGGGACCTATCAGCAGAGGCCAGATTACAGCGCCTCCATCGCCTGCGGTTATGCCCACCTTGACGTGCGGATCGCCGAAGCGGGCTTTGTCCGAGGCGAAGATAACGTCGCAGAACAGCGCCAGTGTGGCCCCCAGGCCTATTGCCGGGCCGTTAACCGCGGCTATGATGGGTTTTTCGCAATCCAGCATACTGTCGATTATCTTCCTTGCTTCAAATACCCGGGTTATTGCAGGGGCTTCATCGGCCTTTCCCTCGGCGCGGTCCAGCATGCCTTTGACGTCGCCGCCTGCGGAGAAAGCCTTGCCCGCACCGGTAACCACCACCGCGTTGGTCTCCTCGTCGAGCTGTACGTCCGTGAATATACGCGATAGTTCCGTGTGCATCTCCGGGCTCACCGCATTGAGAGCCTCCGGACGGTTCAAGGTGAGCGTGAGAACCTTATCCTCTCGTTCCGCCACTATGGATCTGTATTTACTGTAATCAACCATCTCAATTACCCCCTTTGAACATAGTCAACACAGGATTTCTATAAATCCTACCACAATCATTTATCATGAATCGAGCATACTGTCACTATAATTGGCGATCTAACGTTCGGTACTGAATGGCCTCGGCGATGTGCTCCGCCTTCATCTCCTCCTCTCCCGTCAGGTCCGCGATGGTGCGAGCCACCTTGAGTATACGGTGATAGGCGCGGGCGCTCAGGTGCATCCTGTTTATGGCGGTCTCCAGGATACGTTCTCCCGCCTGGTCTCTTTTGCAGTACTTCCTGACCATGCGGGTGGTCATGCGGGCGTTATTGTGCACCTTCTCCTTATCGAAGCGTTTTCTCTGTATCCAGCGGGCTTCGTTCACTCGCTTCCTCACAGCCGCGGAAGATTCGCCGCCGCTGTCACTGGAAAGTTCCACGTACTTCAGGGGCGGCACCTCGACGTGAATATCTATGCGGTCCATCAGCGGCCCGGAGATGCGCGAGAGGTATTTCTTTATGCTGTTGGGCGTACACTTGCATTCCCTCATGGGGTCTGTGTTATAGCCGCAGGGGCAAGGGTTCATGGCGGCGGCAAGCATCAAGCTCGCAGGATAGGTTATCGACATTGCGGCCCGGGATATTGTCACCACCCCATCTTCCAGCGGCTGCCTGAGCACTTCGAGCACGTTCCGCCTGAACTCCGGCAACTCGTCCAGGAAGAGGACTCCGTTATGCGCCAGGGACACTTCACCGGGCATGGGAATGTGTCCGCCTCCTATTAACCCGGCATCGGAAATGGTATGGTGCGGAGAGCGAAAGGGACGCCTGGTGATGAGGGAGGCGCCTCCGTCTGTTAACCCCATGACGCTGTGGATGCGGGTGGTCTCCACTGCTTCTTCGAGGGACATCATGGGCAGAATGGTGCTGATGCGTTTGGCCAGCATGGATTTTCCGGAGCCCGGAGGGCCGATCATGAGGATGTTGTGCCCGCCTGCCGTGGCCACCTCCAGGGCGCGTTTTACGTGGTACTGCCCCTTGACCTCGGCTATATCCAGGTCGTAAACGGAGTGTTCATCGAAGGCATCCTTCAAATCGACGCAGGTAGGGGTCAACTCAAGCTCACCGTTCAGAAAACCGACCACCTGGGGCAGCGCTTCCGCGGCGTACACGTTTACATCCTTTACAACTGCGGCCTCCTGCGAATTCGCCTGAGGAACTATCAGGTTGTGCACGCCTTCGGAGCGCGCCTTCAGGGCCATGGACAGTGCGCCGCGCACCGGCTTAATCCTGCCATCCAGGGACAGCTCACCTACGATGATAAACTCCGAAAGGGATTCCCGGCTTACGACACCCACCGCGGTAAGGATGCCCACGGCCATGGGAAGATCGTAGGCGGAACCCTCTTTTTTCAAATCAGCGGGAGCAAGGTTGATGGTGAGACGTTTGCTGGGAAAGCGGAAGCCGGTGTTGGTTATGGCGGTCTTTATGCGGTCGCGGCTCTCTTTCACCGTGGCGTCGGGAAGACCTACCACGGCGAAGTAGGGCAGACCCTGGGATAAGTCCACTTCGACCTCCACAGCGTGGGCGTCTATGCCCACCACCGCGGCGCTCAACACCCTGGAAAGCATGGCCCTCCCTTTGAGAAGCAGTGAGCGTCTCCGCATAATCGCTCATAACTCAGCAGGCCATCATTATATCCCCTGTTTTTTCGGCATGTCAAGCCTGCTGAACGTGCTTTGGGTGTCACATTGTGAAAAATAAGACATCTTGACTCAGGTCAAAAAACTTGAGCGATTTTATGATATTAACTATGGTGAGGGAAAACCGAAACCTGCTTTGAAGGGCCCGTTGGCGCCATCCAGCCGGGCTGCAAAGCAGTTTCTCGACGCACAATAATACTTTGAGGGCGGAATAGATGAAGGGTGGGGGGAGATGACCGATACCGAGAAGATAAATAAGGGTTTGGCGGCGCAGGTCTTTCAGGAGGTGGAAATCCTCAAGAGCCTGATGCTGCACCCCGAAGAACAGAGCTGGATCGAGAAACCGCCGCACCGGGTTCAGCCCGCGCCGACGTTGCTCTATCTGGGATGCAACGTACTGCGCACGCCCCACCTGGCCCGGACGGTGACGGCCGTCTTCAAGAAATTAGGGCAGGACTTTTTGGCTATCGGCGGACCGGTTTTCTGCTGTGGCCTGCCTTTCGAGTATGAGGGTAAGCGCGAAGACGCCTCTCGCTGGGGGCAAAGGTTAGTCAACCAATTTCAGCGCTTCCAGCCGGAGCGGGTGGTCATGTGGTGCCCCGGGTGCCTCAACTTCTATCACAACGTACTGCAAATCTCCAGCTCTGTCCGGCTGCTTCACGTGACGGAGTTCCTGGCCGAGCAGAAGGACAGGCTCTCATTTGCACCTCAACCGGATAGAAAAATAGCTCTTCATTATCACGTCGGGTCTCCTGATATAGAGCGGCAGGCGGAAGCAGCCAGAACTCTTTTAAGGGC
>CAYVLI010000215.1:0-5259 GCA_964452105.1 uncultured Nitrospinota bacterium | reverse complement strand
AACTTTTCGTCGTCTTCATCTATGCGGAAGGGAAAGGCGTGTGAATGCCACATCCTGGCCATGAGCTGAATCCGCTTCTTCAGGTCGCCCCGCAGGGATTTTTCATATAGCGGCTTCTGCCATGTGGTGCAGGTTTCCCTGAGGGCGTCCTCGAGTGTTTCGTCTCCGAACTTCCTCCCGATGTAGGTCAACAAGGAGGTTATCCAGTTTCGGTATCCGTCATGTATCCAGAGCAGTTCCTTGTACATTGTGTCGCAGAATTCTTCGGCTTCTTCTTTCTTCCCCGCTTCGATGGCTTCCCTGGCCTTTGCCCTGGTGGGTTTGGCCATCCAGTCCAGCTCTTCTCTGGTAAAAAATCTTTCTCCACCCATGATTCACATCCTCCTTTAATCCTGGTTTGGGGTTACTGCCGAGCAGTTCTCTTCTCATGATCATTCATGATTACATTCACCATCTTCTTTACCAGAGCGTTCATAATTTCGGCGGGTACGTCCGAAGTTCCCGACGTCTCGAAGTGCTCCTTGAAGAGGATGTCTGTCGCTTTCTCTTTACTTCCTTCTTTCTCAACCAGTTCGATAACTCTCAACCGATGGTCCTCCGCGGACCTTATGGACCTGGCCATATAGTTCCTGCCCTCTTCTTCCGTGTAAGCTCCATATCGAGCAGCGCAGTGGACTTCCACCGGGAGCTTGCGCATCTTTTCCAGCGAACGCTGATACAGGATGTAATCCTCGTTACCTGATGCATAGATGACGTTCTCGTTGTTGGGTATGCCGCCGGCATCGGATGCGAACATCGCTCCATCCGGAAGCGAAAAGGCGGCTATGGAACAGGCACTGTGGCCGGGAACTTCTATTATCTCCACGGAGACACCGTCACCGAGGTCTATTATATCTCCGTCGCCGACCGGGATGTCCACCTTAACCTCCCGGAAGTCGAGCTCCATTTCTTCGGCCGTATCTTCCATTCCCATTTTTTTTATCATGTCCCAATTTCTTTCGCGTATGAATTTTTGCACCTTCTCTTTAGCGTAAAGCTCATTGGCGCGGTGAGACGCCACTACCTTTATCCAGGGAAACTTTCGCTTTAAGGGTGATACAGCGCCGCAATGGTCGAAGTGTGAATGCAGGATAAGAAATTTCGTGATTCGCTTCGGATCGATATTCCTCTCCTTAAACTGCCGGAGAAGGGTAGGGACTATGTAGCTCATCCCGCCCTCGATGAGCATGTGCTCTCGCCCCTTGAGAAGATAGACACACATCTCCTTGTCGCCCAGGTATTCAATTTTATCTGTTATCCTTCGGGGGTCCGTTATCCTCATATAGAGCTCCTTACCATATCTGCTGCAGGTTCTATGTGTCTGGCAGACGCTCGCCGTCCTTGATAAAACATTCGAATCAAAAATTTTTTATATCAACGAGTGATAAAATACAAGCTATTAAAATCCGAAACATATATTTTTAATAAAATGAGATGAACCATAAAGAACCTCTCTCGTCTAATAAAACATAAAAAGCGGTTAGCCAATGGAACACAGGATTTGAAACTGCCTGCAATGAACCAAAAACTCACGGAGGATACAAGATGAAAAAAGCGGTATTAACATCCGTCCTTGCGGCGGCTGCGCTGGTGCTCTTCCTAAGTATTGGAGCACAGGCGGAGACGATGGGTGGCTCCAGTATGCATGGGGGGAAGATGTTAACAAATCCTTCAGGGAGCGCACAACAGCCTTACGGCTGGACAGGTTATGGCATGGGTCCCGGCATGATGGGTGGCATGGGCTCAGGCATGATGGGCGGCATGGGACGCGGCATGATGGGCGGCATGGGACGCGGCATGATGGGCGGCATGGGCTCAGGCATGATGGGCGGTATGGGCCCAGGTATGATGGGTTACGGCGGGCATGGCCGTCTGCAATATCTTCAGCAGGCTTTAGACCTGTCCGATGAACAGGTCAACAAAATCCGTTCATTCTTTACCGAATCGCGAAAGGAAGCCATAAAGAAAGGGGCAGAAATCAGAATCGCCAATATCGAACTCAGGGAACTTATCAGGTCTCCGAAGACGGATATGAATGCAGTGAAAGCCAAGCTCGACGAAATAGCGAGACTGCGAACGGCGTTGAGCATGGCGCGAATCGAGAAACATGAAAAGGTAAAATCGGTCCTCACGCCAGAACAACTGGAAAAGTTCTATAAATCCAGTCCCTCATTTATGGGCACAGGGGGAGGTAAAGAGAGTTCCGATTAGGGTGCGGCTCTACCGTATAGTAATCACACACAACGACATCGAGGGGGGCTGCCTATGGTCCCCCTCAAATTTCAGGAAAGTCATCGCACCTCCCACCTGCGTAATATATATATCAATCATATCAATACGCTAAATATAATATAATAATATATAACATTAGCTATATCCGCATCTTAATAAGGATGGTGAACGACTGCCGATCCCCCTTTTGGTGCAATCGTTGTTTAGACGGGGCGCGTTTAAAGATAATTTTTTTGTGGTGATTGGTGTAGGGCGTTGACGGGAACGATAAATTATTTGTAGTAGATATCTGCTGCACCACTCGAGCTTGTGAGATAAGTTTTACTCTATTTAACATAATATATCTTATCGGAAGTTAAGGGCGGGTTTTGCCAGCAAACAACATCTATTATGCGGGGTATTCAGGGGTTCCTCCTTTTTTTCTCCGCTGCTGGCGGTGGAAATGAAGGCGCTTTCTGCGAAAGTGCACGCACGGGAGGGTGATTTTTCATTGCTCACTATTCGGCTGGCTGCTTCGAATCCTTATCTCCCAGGAGAGACTTCACTTCCGAAAGGTAGGGCGAGTCGGGGTGTTCAGCTTCTACGCGCTTATAAAGCTCGGCTGCGGATTCGGATTGTCCCTCTTGTTCGTAGCACCTGGCGGCGGAGATGAGGGCGCTGTCTGCGAAAATAGAATTTGAATCATCTGCTACCTTAGTGAAGTATTTGATAGCCTCGGGATATTTACGCAGCTGTTCCAGGCTGTAGCCGGCCCCGAGAAGCGCCAGTTCTTTCACGAGGGGATCGATCATATCGGCTTTACTCGAAACAATAGATTCATATTCCTCCAGGGCTCGGTCGTACAGGGCCTGCTTAAAAAAGTAATTGCCGAGGTAGAGCCGTGAGACCAGAGAGGTCAAATTCTTTTCAGATTTTTTGGAAATCTTTTCCAGTAGTGCCACGCCTTCCGCATCTGGGCCATTCCCTTTCTTGAACGACTCAAGCGCACGATCGAGGGCTTCCTGATTTTTAGTATTAGTATAATTATTATAGTACCTTATCCCGGTGTAGGCGCCCAGGCCGCCGAATATGACAACAATCGCTATAACAGCTATTTTCCAGTTTTCGGTCAGGTAGTTTACCAGCCTGCTACTGCGTGAAATAAACTCGTCCGGCTCTTTCAGTTTTTTCTTATCTATTTTTATTTTCTTTGCCATTTTTTAATGCCTGTCCTGGATATTCCCTGAAGTTTCAATATGTTATAATGTCTTAAAAAAAGATTCCCTCCAACCGTTATCATGATAGCATAGAACAACTTATTTTTACAGTCAAATGGGTAGGTTCGAATCTGCAACATGAAAATAAACTGATCTCTTAAAAAATAGTATCCGGTATTAGAAGAAATTGCGGGAAATACTCCTTATAATAGCGATGGCGGTCATTATAGACTGGGTTGCTGGAGATCCGCCCAACGCATTTCACCCTGTTGCCTGGATGGGGAGCTTCATTAACATCCTCAAGGTCGGGGGGCTGGAACGTGGAAGAAAATATCAGCTTGTGTACGGGTTTCTTGCGGCAATCTCTGGTGGCTGCTTTATATTTATTCTGTCGCTCTGGTTTTTGAATTACCTGCGGAGTATAAGTCTGGCGCTGTATATTGTGGTCGGATTCCTGTTGTTTAAGTCTTCCTTCACCTTTTCCGGCCTTAGAAAAGCAGCCATGCAAGTGGCTGAGAGTCTCAGAATGGGGAACATACAGGAAGCCCGCCAATTGGTATCGAGGCATCTGGCCAGCAGGGAGGTAGATGAACTGGACGCCCCTGCCATCGCATCGGCTACTGTGGAATCGGTTGCTGAAAATTTTACAGACGTCCTTGTTGCGCCCATGTTCTACTTTTTGCTGGGGGGTGTTCCCGGCGCACTGACCTTCAGGTTCATCAATACCGCTGATGCCATGATAGGCTATCACGATCCGGTGCACGAATATCTCGGCAAAGGAGCCGCCAGGCTGGACGATCTGTTAGTCTATATACCGGCACGAGTCGCGGGGCTGTTGCTGGTCGGGGCTGCCTGGCTGAGGAGGGAAAACTCGGGAGGTGCATGGAGAACAATGTGGAGAAAACATTCCCTCACTGCCAGCCCCAACGCAGGCTGGACCATGAGCGCGGTGGCTGGTGCGCTCGGAATAGTCCTGGAGAAGAAAGGTCACTACAGGTTGGGAGAAGGAGATGAGCTTCCCTGCGCGGAACATATATCCCGTGCCCTGGAACTGGTTAAAGCCGCGTACGTATTGACCATAATTATAGTCGTAGCGGTAATCCTTGGAGTCGGATATGGTCGTTGAGCCCAGGAAGCATTTATCATCATTGAGGAAATCGGAGCATGGCGGTCCAAACCACCTGGAACTGGAGCGCCTGGGTCTGAGCCCGGAGAAGATTCTGGACTTCAGCGCTAACATAAATCCTTATGGTCCAGCCCCCCGGGTGCTGGAAGCCATAAGAAAAGTGGCGCTGGAAAAATACCCCGATCGCCACACCCTGGCATTGCGCAAGGCCGTGGCCCGAAACGTCGGAGTCGAGCAGGAAGAAGTATTGCCGGGAAACGGAGTCTCGGAGTTAATATGGTTGGCGGCCTTCGCTTATCTGAGCGAGTTTGATTCCACCTTGATCGTTGGGCCCACCTTCGGCGAATATGCCGACGCTTCATTGGCAGCCGGGGCAAAGGTGTATCACTGGGTGGCAGATAGCAGGTCTGATTTCATCCCCGGGGTGAATGAAATAATCGACGCCATAGGAGAGGTATCCCCAAAGCTGGTTTTCTTGTGCAATCCTAATAACCCGACGGGAACGTATTTAAATTTTCGGGATGTGCAGGCCATACTGGAATCGTGGGAGGAAGGGATGCTCGTACTGGACGAGGCGTACTGCTCTTTCGTAGATGAAGCCTGGCCCTCACTGCCTCTGATGGAGAACGGCAGGGCCATCATCCTGCGTTCCCTTACCAAAGATTG
>CAYVLI010000214.1:0-5268 GCA_964452105.1 uncultured Nitrospinota bacterium | reverse complement strand
AAAATGGAGCCGCACTTAACTTCTAACCTGCACAGAGACATGAACAGAACATCCACAAAAAACTCAACTATTTCCCATGAACAGGCCCGCGCCGGAGGAGAACCCCTGCGCGTGGCATTCACGACCCTGGGCTGCAAGCTGAACCAGTTCGAAACCGCAGCCATGCAGGAGCAATTCAAAGGGGAAAAATTTCGCATCGTTCCCTTCGAAGATGAAGCGGACATTTACGTGATAAACACCTGCACCGTCACAGGTAAAAGCGATTACCGCTCGCGCCAGGCAATCAGACGCGCCGTCAAAAAAAACGAAAAAGCCTGCGTGATAGCCACAGGCTGCTACAGCCAGGTTGACCCCGAATCCGTTGCATCCATAAGGGGCGTCGATCTCGTTTTGGGAAACACCGAGAAACTGAGGATAATGGAATACATTACGAAAGCGGCCAATGGCAGCCTCCAGAGAGTCTCAGTCGGAGATATAGGCTCGTTTCCGGAATTTCAATCCACCTTCATAGATGAGTTCCCCGGCTATACCAGAGCTTTCATCAAGGTACAGGACGGATGCGACTTCAGCTGCGCTTACTGCCTGGTATCCACGGCCAGAGGCCCTAACAGGAGCGAATCCCCCGAGAGAGTTTACCAGCAGGCCGAGAGGCTTGCCGGAGCCGGCTACCGGGAACTGGTTTTGACGGGGATACACCTGGGAACCTACGGGACCGACCTGGGAAAAGAAAACAATCTGGCCCGACTAATCAGAATGCTGCATAAAATAGACGGCATAGAGAAGATACGACTCAGCTCCATCGAACCGGCAGAGATAACCGATGAACTCATCGAAACCATCGCCAGCCTGCCCAAATTATGCCATCACCTCCATATGCCCATGCAGAGTGGCGACGAATGGATACTGCGGCGAATGAAACGCAACTACGACCCGCGGTTTTACGAAAGCCTGCTATGGAAACTGCTTCGCTCCATGCCGAACATCGGAATAGGGGCAGACGTAATGGTGGGGTTCCCGGGCGAGACGGAAGAGCGCTTCCTTAATACCAAACGGCTCATAGAGAAACTCCCTCTCTCATATCTCCACGTCTTCAATTTTTCTCCCAGGAAAGGTACCCCTGCGGCGTCATTCAGCCATCAGGTCAACGGTGAGATCAGAAAGAAAAGGAGCGAAGAGCTGAGGAACTTGGGAAAAAGAAAGTCCGCCCTCTTCAGGGAAAAACATAGGGACAAGGAAGTCGAGGTCCTGGTTGAGAGCACCAGAGACAAGGAGACGGGCCTCCTTAAAGGCCTGACGGATAACTACATTCAGGTCCTCATGGATGGGGACGATAAGCTGACCAATCGGTTCGTCCGGGTCAGGCTGGCAGGGCTGCTTAATGGTGGCATGCTGGGAGAAATAAGGGGATGACCGGCGCGGTAAAAGGCGAAAACAGACCCATAGTTTTAATTACTGATTTCGGCCTGGGCGACCCCTTCGTGGGTGCGATGAAAGGAGTCATAATATCCATCAATCCGGAAGCCAGGATGGTGGACCTCACTCATGACATCTCCCCATATAACATCCTGCAGGCCGCCGTAACCATCAAGTCTTCCTACGCCTACTTCCCGGAAGGAACGATTTTCCTGGCGGTAGTGGACCCCACCGTCGGCAGCGACAGGAAAAAGATTTTGGTGGAGGCGAGAGGACGCTATCTGGTTGGGCCGGATAATGGAATATTCTGGACTCTTCTGGAGGAGACCCCTGCAGAAAAGATAATACTACTAAAAAACAGCAAATATTTTTTGAAAACCACCAGCAAGACCTTCCACGGCAGGGACGTCTTCGCCCCCGTAGCTGCATGGCTCTCCCTGGGCGCCGACTGCACCGACTTCGGCCCTCCCCAGGAAAACATCTCGGAACTGCACATACCCCAGGCGACCCTGTCCGGGAACTATATGATAACCGGGGAAGTGCTTTTTAGTGATCACTTTGGCAACCTCACCACAAACATAACCATGGAATTGCTACAGAAGTTAGACAAGCCTTCCGCGAAATCCAGCCTGCAGGTTTCCGTGAAAAAAGAAAGGATCGGAAGCCTGACCGCCCATTACTCACAAGGAGAGGGGCCTTCGGCCCTGATTAATAGCTGGGGCTATCTCGAGATATACGTGCCGAGGGGAAATGCCGGAGCTGAGCTCGGTATAACAGTCGGTGAGCCGGTGTGGGTAACCATCGACTGATAGATGAACGGGTATGGCCTAATCTGCAAGAGCCCAAACGTCAAAGAGTTTCATCTTTTGTGGTAGATTTAAATGAAGTATCCTCTTCCACTCCCGGGTAAGAAACATCGGGATGACCCTCGTCGCTGACGGGCTTTTTCTTGGGTTTCCCAAATTCTCCATCTACTTTGAAAAATGTTGTAGTAAGGCTGTTTTCGCCGCCAGCTATCAGCTTGCCCAACAGAGGGACCTTGCCGACTATCTCACCGAGGTCTCCCAGGGGCTTAAGCCCCACAGTCAGATCATATTTTTTTCCTGCGAAATCCACACTCCCCACTGTGCTTAAATTGACCAGCGGCCCGTCAAGCACCAGGTTGTCCGTATACATGACGCCTTTGCTGAAAGACAGGTCTGCCTTGACAAAACGGAAAGGCAGCCCGCTGCCCAACTTATCTATACCATTCCTGAAAAATAATTGAGGAAAGTTGATAAAGCTGGATACGACGGATAAAGTCTTGAACCTCCTGATGGAACCATCGCTTAAATTCATTTTCAGTTTACCGCTGATGGACTTTCGAATACCCTCAAGGTCAAACTCATTCCCCCTTATGTCTCCCTTAAAACTGAGGGTTCCCGTGATGATATCCGTCTCAGGATTAATCTGTTTAATCAGTTTTTCCAGGTTAAGGCCGATAACATCTGTATTCATCTCGAACTGGGAGCCGCTGGGCGATAGTCGATCTAATGCCAGTGCTCCCTTGAATCTCCCATCGGCAATATTGAACGTGAGGTCTTCGAATCTCCATATACCGTTTTCTGACTGAAGGCGCGTATTGACGTCGAGCAATTTTACCTTATTAACAAAAAAGCGGTCCGCCTTTATGGTTGCAGAGAAAGGAAAACGGGACTTTCCATTTCTTTTTCCTTTATTCTCAACTTCAGCGGCAGAAGAGGAATCGTTCGAAAGTCCGCTGGACTTGGAAGGGTGTCCATTTACCCGGGAATCGACTCCATCGGTCATGCTTTCCCTGCTTGCAATGTCGTCGGAGTATAATGTGCTGAAGTCAAAGTCCATGGATAGCTTGTTTTGAGCCTTGGAATCGTACACACCGCTGGTATTGAATCGAGACCTGCCCATGGTAACCCCATTCGCTTCCCATCTGAAAACGCCGCCCTTGTACGCTACTTTCCCCTCAGCAAAGGAAAAAGGTTCGATCAGGGATGGATAATCCGCAGTTACGCCCTCCAGCCAGACTTCTCCTCTGGTCTCGATTTTCGACGGCTTCCCCGTGAAATTAAACTTCAGGGAGCCGTGCCCCCCCCTGGGGTTATATGGGAGGAGACGCGTGATGAATTGAGACAGATATCCGACATCAAAGTTTTCGCTTCGCAACTGAAGGTCTATTAGCGGGTCCGAAAAATTGGAGATGTTACCCTTAAGTGAAGCCTCGATGCCATCTTGCACCAAAGTGAGGTTTTTTATGCTCAACATTTGAGAAGGAACCAGGCGGCCCTTGAACAGGAGTTTCCCTTCCGCGGAGGCAGGTTTTGAAAAATTATTATAGCGATAGGAAAACCCCTTGAGATCGAAATTCGACTCTATGTCCATGCCCCGGGTAGTTCCTTCGAGGTCGAACACCATCCTGCTCGAACCATTAAATGCCAGTTTATCGACTAATTTCGAAGGGAGAAGACGGCTCAAATCATCATGGCCCAGCAAAAAGCTTCCTCGCAAAGATAACGCAGGAAGCTCATCCCTGAAATTGAAAGCGGCCAGCGTTATCTCGAAGGGCGAATTACTTATACGCCCCCTGAGTCCTGTGAAGTCGAACGAATCGCCACTGAAGTTGACCTTTCCCTCCACATCCTCAAAAGGTAAAGGAAAATCCTCATGATTTATGAAAACTTTTGATAAATAGATTTCACCCACCAGTGAAGTCGATTTACCGGACAACTTGCGAGCCAGATTAAGAATAAGATCCCCACTCCCATCAAGCCCCTCTATCCGGCCCAGGAAACCGGGAACCAGAGAATCCTTCCTCAAAGATATAATCTTGTAAGCATCGGCGAAGTCCACATGAGCGAAAATGTTAGCTGTCAGCGCCGGTTCATCGAAGATGTCGGCTACCCTGCCCGAAACATTTTTGATGCTGGAGTTCATGAACCGTCCCTTGGAGATTTCAAACGTCAGGTTATTCCCATCCAGCACAAATTCAGCATCCATCCCTCTCAGGGGTAACTTGTCATCACTCACATTCATGCTAACATCTGTAAGGGCTATCGCTCCTTGCACATCGGCGCCGCTTCCCCCCTTGCTCCATTTCTTGAGCTGTTCGAGCGTGCCTATCACTTCAATGTCTTTTAGCTGGACATTCGCTTCGGTCACGTTCTCCAAAATCTGTGACAACCTTGAAGGAAGCTTCCTGGAAGGGAGGTACCTTCTTGCGGCGTTCAGGTCGAAAGGGCTGGAATCGAATCTGGCATACACCTTCCTGTCTGGCGAAGGATTTCTATCCAGCAACAGGCTCCCGGTTAGTTCAATACCGTCCAGATTCACTGTCAGATTATCGAACCTTACGACATCCTCTCCAAGATAGGTTTTGAACAGCACAGAAGCTTCGTGGGGAGAAAACGGCCTGTCGTCCCACGCCGGTACCTGCATGCTCAGCGACCTGAAGTTCACTGAACCCTCCACCCTGAAACCTTCGGCCTGACTGCCTATCAGAGCCGCATCCGCATCCAGTAAGGCGTTAAAATTCTCCAGGCCCTGCTTTCTCCCCAGATGCGGAAAAAATTCATTGAGGGGGAAATTATCCAGCTTCACGGAGGCCGATATAGATACTTCCCTTAGAGGGACTTCCAGGGGATGTTTAAGGAATTTTACTCTGATATTTACAGCGGCGCCTTCTCCACCAGCGCCCGGGCGCGATAGCCGGCCTGTCAGGCGTACCGAGGGCGCATCCAGCCATAAGAGGTTCTTGATCAACAGGTTAACGTTATCCAGTTCGAAGGTTGTGCTCTCATCCCCGTGCAATTTATCAACCACTATAAACCTGCCCCGGTAGAC
>CAYVLI010000213.1:2300-5278 GCA_964452105.1 uncultured Nitrospinota bacterium | reverse complement strand
GAAAAAAAATTAAAATAAGTATCGCGGTAATCTGCATCATGATATCCTTTTTCGATTACTATTGTTTTAACATCGTCTTGGAGATATTGAGCAAGCTGTAAATAACTTTTTGACGTTAGAAAACCTTCACAGATATCATGGAATTCATCCCAATCAGAGTTTGATTCGACTTGGATTAGAATATTATTAGCTTTTCGGAAAAAGGTAGGCATGCTAATAGTCTCACGATATTTTTTATCAATGTTTTAAAATGATTAATTTCATTAAGAAAATATACTATATTTTTAGTTAGCAAGCAAGCGGAAAACTCAAGAAAGTTGGTCTTCATGCTGTAGAAGAATATCGCACAATCAATTAGATTGCAGAATTTTAGCAAGCCATCCAATCGTATGGTCCCCCATGGCCTCTATTTGGTCGTGGTCGATATATCTTAGACGGCTTTTTTCGTTCTATTTCTGAAAGGGCTAAACCCAACGCAGCCACCGATGGATTGTATTCAATCCTCGCCTCTTCAACACTTCCTGGTATGGGGGCGGTGAGATAGCCTGGGAGAACGCTTTCGCCGAAATGAAACGTCTTCCGATTAGTGCTGGTTTTCTTTTCACCTACTGAGTAAGTAAATTGAAATTTAATTGTTAAAACTATACAGCCTTCTTAAATTCCTTGGTTCCTTATATTAGAACGTATACCCTTCTATGTGGTTTCGTATAGTCCAGACACTTATAGCGGCCCGCATAGGTAAACAAGGGGAAAGCCGATACGGGATGCCCAGCTTTATTGGAAACACCTCCCTGTCTTCTCGTTGCGCTTCTAAAGCCTCTGCACAGCATAGAAGACTGTAACCATTTTGTAACCATCAAAAACAAATTTCTCTCTAAAATAGCAAACGATACCAAAAGGCTTTCTGAAAAACCCTTTATCTTCATGTAGTTGAGATTGCGAAAAAAAACCCTACCTTTGGGGCCAGATTCAAAATCCCGCGCCGCTTACGCCGTGCCGGTTCGAGTCCGGCCTCCGGCACCATGCATTACAGCTCATAACAAATCCAGCGCTTGTAAGCCATTACTAAAAGCTTTCCTTCGCAAAGCTAATATGATATGTTCAAATACGAGTCAGACATTCACCCTGACCCTTTTGCAGCCGTTACCGGCAGGCAGTACCTGGCATATCTTTCAAAAGGCCGAAAAGAGGGGAAACCGGCACGCTGTCACCCCCGTCAGGATTGAGTGGATTCCATAATTCGCAGCAGCGCTGAAGGTTTGCAGGTATGCATTCAAATGGTTGCAGCCTTATCAGGTTATAAGTTATCTCCATGGAAAAAGAGCACTACCAGCAAACCATAAAAAATTGGCCGGAAGATGAAAGGCCGAGGGAAAGGCTGATAAGATTCGGCCCGGGAAACCTCTCCGATGCCCAGGTGCTGGCAATCTTGCTGGGCACCGGCGACTCTGCCACCGGTAGGAGCGCACTGGACCTGGCTCGCGCCGTTCTGCAAAAATTCGATGATTTACGAGGGCTGGATTCCGCCGGCGTAAACGAGATATGTTCCATAAAAGGTATCGGAAAGGCCAAGGCGGCGCAGATGAAAGCGGCGTTGGAGCTGGGTAAACGCCTGTTTTCTGGAAGAGGCCGGACAGGTGAAAAATTTAATAAAAGCAAGGATGTCGCCGATTACTATTATCCCAGGCTGGCGGGCGTCAAAAAGGAAATCTTCAAGGCCGTACTCCTGGACAGCAAGAACAGGATAATAAAGGATGTTATCGTTTCCGAGGGGAGCCTCAATGCCAGCGTGGTCCATCCCCGGGAGGTGTTCAGTCCGGCCATTAAGGAATCGGCGGCTGGGATAATCTTTGTTCATAATCACCCCAGCGGCGACCCCTCTCCCAGCCAGGAAGACAAGACGCTCACACGGCGCCTGGTGGAAACAGGGGAGGTGGTGGGAATAAAGGTCCTGGACCACCTGGTACTCGGGGACGGCGAATACTTCAGCTTCCTGGATGAGAAAATGCTTTAGGGGCCCGAGGTGGGAGGAAAGAAAGAAAAGATTAAAATATGTGTTCTGGGAAGTGGCAGCGGTGGAAACTCTGTTTTCGTGGGTTGTAAAGACACCAGGGTTCTGCTGGACGCCGGATTCCCCGGAAGCGAAATAAAGGGGCGGATGTCGCTGATAGGCGAGAGCATGGAGCGGATCGACGCCATCATCATTACCCACGAGCATACGGACCATATTCGGGGGGCCGGAGTGCTTTCGAGAAGATACGGCATACCCGTTTACCTCAACCGGATGACCCTCGATGCGGCTGCTCCAGCCCTGGGCAAGCTTGAGCATAAGGTGTTCTTCCAGCCGGGCGCCGGAATTCATATAAACGACCTGTGCGTGGAACCTTTTTCGCAGCCCCATGACGCAGAAGACCCCGTGGGCCTGGTTTTGAAGCACGGGGGGCGCAAAATAAGCGTTGTTACGGACCTCGGCTCGGTGACTCATCTGGTAAGAGAGAGGTCTGAAGGGAGCGACCTGCTCATCCTGGAGTTCAACCACGACCCGGGAATGCTCATAGAGGGCCCTTACCCATGGAGCCTCAAGCAGCGAATAAAGAGCAGGCTCGGGCACCTTTCTAATGAAGAATCCGCCCGATTGCTGAGGCGGGTGGCCCATGACGGCCTCCGCCACGTGTTCCTTGCCCACCTGAGCGAGCATAACAATCATCCTGATCTGGCCCTTCCGAAGGCCGCAGGAGCTCTTCGAGGTTATGGAACATCGCTCGGCCTCACCCATCAGAAAAGGATAAGCGAGGTCGTCTACCTGTAAACGAAAATGGCCCTGTCGAGAAACAAATCATGATTCCGCGATATACAAGACCTGAAACCGGCGCCGTATGGACGCCTGAAAATCGTATGCGCAAGTGGCTCGAAGTGGAGCTGGCGGCCTGCAGTGCCATGGCCGAATTGAACTTAATCCCCCGGGAAGCCGCAGAGGA
>CAYVLI010000213.1:0-2200 GCA_964452105.1 uncultured Nitrospinota bacterium | reverse complement strand
CGGCCTGCAGTGCCATGGCCGAATTGAACTTAATCCCCCGGGAAGCCGCAGAGGAGATAGCCCGGAAGGCGGCCTTCGACCCCGAACGGGTGGCAGAGATAGAAAAGACCGTCAAGCACGACCTGGTGGCCTTCCTCACCGACGTGAGCGAGAACGTGGGAGAGGCGGCCAAATACATCCATATGGGAATGACCTCCTCCGACGTGCTGGACACGGCATTGGCGCTACAGATGCGCCAGGCGGCGGACTTGATATTAAAAGGGCTCGACCGGTTGCTGAAGGCAATCAAGGATAAGGCTTTTAAATACAAACATACGCCGATGATGGGGCGGACTCATGGAGTTCATGCTGAACCGATAACCTTCGGGCTGAAAATGGCGCTCTGGCACCAGGAGATGGAGCGCAACCGGGAACGGTTCTCCCGCGCCAGGGAAAATATATCCTACGGAAAAATGTCGGGAGCCGTGGGCACCTTCGCCCATCTGCCGCCGGAGGTCGAAGAAAAGGCCTGCGCCAAATTAGGTCTGAGGCCTGCGCCGGTCTCCTCGCAGATAATACAGCGAGACAGGCACGCGGAATATATGGCGGCGCTGGCCATTATGGCCGGCTCCATGGACAAGTTCGCCACCGAGATAAGGCATCTTCAACGCACCGAAGTGCTGGAGGCTGAGGAATTCTTCTCCGAAGGTCAGAAGGGCTCTTCGGCCATGCCTCATAAACGCAATCCCATCTCCATGGAGCAGATCTCCGGGCTGGCGAGGGTGGTACGCTCCAACTCCATGGCCGCCATGGAGAACATTCCTCTATGGCACGAGAGAGATATCAGCCATTCCTCGGTGGAACGCGTGATCATACCGGATAGCACTATACTGGTGGACTACATGCTTCACCGCCTCGCTGGACACGTGGAAAAATTACTGGTTTACCCGGAGCAAATGAAAAAGAACCTGGAGCTTACCCGCGGCTTGATATACTCGCAGAGCGTGCTCCTCGCGCTCGTTAAGAAAGGGGTTTCGAGGGAGAAAGCCTATCGCCTGGTGCAGGGCAACGCAATGCGCGCATGGAAAGAGGGGTCGGATTTCAGGAAGCTCGTAGCGCAGGATAGAGACATAACCGAGCACCTGAGCAGCGAGGAGATAGATGAATGCTCAGGCGAAGAGCGTCAATTACGCCACGTGGACGAGATATTCCTGCGGGTGTTCAAGGAGTAGCAGAAAATTCGAACAGACGAGGAAATTCCTTATGCCTCTGGCAAAAATATACGTGACATTGAAGAAAGGAATCCTGGACCCTGAAGGGAGGGCGGTAAAAGAGTCGCTGGACACTCTGGGCTTTACCGGTGTGGAGGAAGTCCGTATGGGCAAATATATTGAGATCAAGCTCAGGGGAAGCGACGCCGAGAAACTTCAAAAGGAGTTAACCGGCATGTGTGAGAAGCTCCTGGCAAACCCTATTATAGATGATTACCGATACGAGCTGGAGTAGCGGCAAGGTTGTAACGCGCCGCTCTCCTTTGTAAGAATCTCAATTCTATAAGCAGTATCCTGATTATGAAATTCGGCGTAATAGTATTCCCGGGTTCGAACTGCGATCACGATTGTTACCACATCGTTCAACACGTGTTCAGGCAGAACGCGCATTTCGTGTGGCATAAAGAGACCGCACTCAAAGGGCTGGATTGCATAATATTACCGGGCGGGTTCTCTTATGGCGATTATCTGAGAACGGGCGCCATAGCGACTCATTCACCCATCATGCGAGAAGTCAAAAGGTTCGCCGCTCGTGGGGGACCGGTGCTTGGCATATGCAACGGTTTTCAGATATTGCTGGAGTCGGGCCTTCTGCCCGGGGCGATGCTGCGCAACCGCAGCCTCAAGTTTGTGTGCAAATATGTGTACTTGCGCCTGGAGAACAGCGACACACCTTTCACCGGTACGGGAAAGACGGGGCAGGTATTAAGGATGCCCGTTGCCCACAACGAAGGCAACTACCATGCTTCACCTGAAATACTTCAGGAGTTGTCCGAACAAGACAGAATAATTTTTCGTTACTGCTCGAAGGAAGGGCATACCACCCAGGAAGCCAATCCCAACGGCTCTCTTGAGAACATAGCGGGGATATGCAACGCCGGGCGAAACGTTCTGGGAATGATGCCTCATCCCGAACGGTGCGCGGAGGCTTTCCTCGGATCGAGCGACGG
>CAYVLI010000212.1:0-5278 GCA_964452105.1 uncultured Nitrospinota bacterium | reverse complement strand
TGGCCCTGATGTGCGATATCCGCATAGCTTCGGATAAAGCCCTCTTCGGCCATCCCGAACTCAGGTTTGGCTCCCCCGTTCTATACGGTCTCCTCAAGGAGGCAGTGGGAGGCGGTATGGCCAGAGACCTGTGCCTCTCCGGCAGGAACATCGCCGCCGCCGAAGCGCATAGAATCGGATTAGTGAGCAAAGTTGTGGCAGCGGAGAAGCTGATGGAAGAAGCGAAGGCCATGCTGGATGAGATATGCAAATCACCGCTGAGCGCCCTCACGGCGGTCAAAGGCATAATCATCGGCTCGGCCGGTGAAGCGGCGGAAGAAGCCACGTCCAGCGAAGGCCAATCCTTCGTGGACATCATCAGGGAAGGCATGAAAAGATAGCCACACGAATCGGCAGATGATGCGGATTATCAGGATTATTCTTTCAGCGAAGGCGGCGAAGGCGAATCCCGTCCAATCAAAGGTGAGGTAATGGCAGAAGCAAAAATCGAAGCTGAGAGCGTGCCCCGCTCTAAAGATGACAACTACTCCCCCGAGGCCATAGATGCCCGCCGGCAGTGGGTTAAACAGAAGACCGGCGTAGAGCTTAAGCACGTGGCCGCCCACTCCCTGACCGGCTCGGATGTGAAAGGGAACATCGAGAACTTCATAGGCGTGGTGCAGGTGCCCGTTGGTCTGGCCGGGCCGCTCAAGGTGAAGGGCGAGTACGCCGACGGCGTCTTCTACGTCCCGCTGGCGACCACGGAAGGCGCCCTGGTCGCTTCCTACAGCCGGGGCATGAAGGCCATAACCGAATCGGGAGGCGCTCAGGCCCGCATACTGAGTGACCACACGCAGGTAGCGCCCATATTCGTTTTCAAGCGCACCACGCAGGCGGCCGACTTTCTCAAATGGGCGGACGCCAACTACGAAAAGATAAAAGCCGTGGCCGAATCCACCACCCGGCACGGAAAGCTCCTGAAGATAGACAGATACCTCATGGGCAGGCGGGCCGCCCTGCGCTTCTACTACCATACCGGAGACGCCATGGGCCTCAACATGATAACTCACGCCACCGACGAAGCCGCCCAGTTCATAGCGGAGCAGGTGAAACCGGAGTCCATCCTGTTCCCCAGCTCCATGGGCACCGACAAGAAGGCCGCGGCCATAAATCTGGTCACCGGCCGGGGCAAGAATGTCTCGGTGGATGTCGTCCTCCCCGGAGAAGTGGTGGCCCAGAGGCTGCACACCACGCCACAGAAAATGGCAAGATCCTGCTACACCATGATGGTGGGCAACGCACAGGCGGGAACGCTGACCCAGTCCATGCACCCGGCCAACGGCCTGACCGCCTTTTTCATCGCCACCGGACAGGACGTGGCCTACGTCCCCGATTCATCGGTGACCATTACCACCATGGAATTGACCGACGACGGCGACCTCTACGTCAGCCTCTACATGCCCAGCCTCATAGTGGGCACCGTGGGCGGCGGCGTAGGGCTGGGCTGTTTCCGGGAAGCGCTCGAGCTGATGGACTGCTACGGAGCAGGCAAGGCCCGTAAACTCGCCGAAATCGCCGCCGCAGCGGTGCTGGCCGGTGAGATTTCCACCCACGCAGCCACCACCACTGGCGAATTCACCCAGGCCCACAACCGCCTGGGCCGCAACCGGCCCACATAAACGTTGAGGCCCACATTCGCGCGCTGCCGCGTCTCCCCACCCGCTGACACAAGCAGTAACGCAGCGTGGTGCATCACTGCCCCGGGGAAGCCGGTTCATAGTCGCCCGGGGTAAAAAATAGGGGTAACCATGTACCTTCCGGGTACCAGTGCTGTTTTATGAATGCTCTTTTAGAGTGAGTATCAGTTATGGAAGAAATCGGGATGGTTGAGATTTTGACTAAGCTCGCCATGCAGCTTGCCGTGATAATATTTTTGGCAAGGGTAGTCAGCGAATTGTGCGAGCAGTACATCAAAATACCCGGTGTGCTGGGAGAATTGGCCGCGGGAATGGCCATCGGGCCCTATGCGTTGGGAGGTGTTATCTCTCTCCCCGTGATAGGCCTGCTTTTCGGCGGAGCGCACGGCGCCGCCGGCTCATCCATACCCGTGAGCAGCGAGTTATATGCGGTGGCGCAGATCGCCGCTGTCATCCTTCTTTTCGTCGCCGGGCTGGAGACCGACCTGAAAAAATTTCTCCACTATGCCGGGCCAGCGGCCGTGATCGCCCTGGGAGGTTTGATTTTCCCCTTCATACTGGGTGCCTGGGCGACTGTGGCCTTCGGGATGGCGGAAAGCTTTATCGACCCGCTGGCCCTTTTCATGGGGGCGATTATGACCGCCACCTCCGTGGGGATAACCGCCCGCGTATTGAAGGATATAAAAAAGCTGGACACGCCTGAAGGTGTGACGATTTTGAGCGCCGCCGTGGTTGACGATGTGCTGGGTATCCTGGTTCTGGCCATCGTGGTGAGCATGGGCCAGAGTGGGAAAATCTCCGCAGGTAAGATAGGGATTATTGCCGTCAAAGCCGTTGGTTTCTGGCTGGCATTGACCTTTACTGGGATATTGCTCTCGAAAAAGATATCGAAGTTCATGCTCAGGTTCAAAGGCGACGGGGCCCCCGTGGCCATAGCCCTTGCGCTCGCTTTCTTTGCATCCGCTCTGGCGGAGATGTTCGGATTGGCCATGATAATCGGGGCTTATAGTATCGGGTTGGCCCTTTCCAACAGCCCCATCGCCAGGTCGCTGGGAAAGTCATTATCCCATTTGTACCACGGGCTGGTGCCCATCTTCTTCGTCGTTATGGGAATGATGGTCGATTTCGGCGCCATGAAATCGGTGCTCGTATTCGGACTTGCGGTAAGCCTGTTAGCCGTGATATCGAAAGTGTTCGGCTGCGGTTTACCGGCGTTGGCGGTCGGTTTCAATTTCAGAGGCGCGTCCAGGGTGGGGATAGGCATGCTTCCCAGAGGCGAAGTGGCCCTGATAGTAGCCGGAGTGGGCCTTTCCACGGGGATTATAGAATCGGATCTCTTCGGAGTATCGATTATGATGACGCTGATAACCACCATATTAGCGCCGATAATTCTTGTACCCATCTTCAAGAAGGGCGGCGAAGGGCGAAAGAAGAAATCGCAGGCTTCCCAGGCGGCAAAAGACTTCTGAAAATCGGGCAAACTGCCTTCCTTGTATCTTTAACACGGTGTATCTCGAAATTCGCGATACGCCGGTTTTATGAACCGGATCAACAGACATTTTCCACCGAACACCACCGCGCAAACGTAGGGGCGAACCCCTGTGTTCGCCCAATTGTGGATTGAGAGCAGGCCACGCCGCATTTTCCCGTAATTCCCACGTCCACTTTTCCCCCTCCTTCCCCCGTTCACGGGCGATACAGGGGGGCTTCCCGTGCTGTCGGGTCTCTGCACCCGACAGTCGGACTTGGGCAAGGCCACGGCGCAGACGGCGTTGTGGATTGCGGGCAGGCATTTGCGTGGTATAATATATAAACCAGCAGTGCCAAGCTGCGGGAAGTGATATAATGCATTGGATATGATAGCCTTTGTGAGAATATACGAGAATGCGCTGCAACTTTTATGAAGCAGTAAACCGCTCCGCTGATTTTTGTCATTATCCTGAATAGGAAATGAAGCTGCCCGCAAGAGAACATGCAGTCATCGAGGCGGCCAAGCTCCGGGATTACCTTCTGTCGGCTTCGCACCCGGTGGGGCGTTTCAAGGCGCCGTTTTTCGCCAGCCTCGGATACGGGAGCGCCGACTGGCGCCGTCTCGATGAAGATCTCCGTGAACTTGCAGTTTCGGGCGATGCGGAACCCGGGCAGAGCAGCCCGTATGGCCGGAAGTACGAAATTCGTGGTATCCTGAAGGGTCCTTCAGGGAAGTCGGCGGAAGTATTGACTGTTTGGATCATCCTTTTCGGTGAGGACGTGCCACAGTTTGTGACTGCGTTCCCAGGAGGAATGACATGAGGTACAAGGTTCTCGATACCGTGGTTCTCAACCGGGACCTTCCGGAGCATGGTCTTCGCAGCGGAGACCTCGGAGCCGTCGTTCAGGTTTACGAGCCTGATGGCCTGGACGTTGAGTTCGTGACTGCGTCCGGCAAAACTCAGGCGCTTGTTACTCTGAAGGTCGGGGATGTTCGTCCCGTGCAAGATACCGATCTCATCGCGGTCAGGCCCGTCGCGTGAACCTCGCTGCGTCGATTTGACCATGGGGATATAGCGGGGCTCCCCGCCATCGCGTCTCCGCACCCGCCAGCACATATCTTTCGAACACACGCCCCGCATATACCAATGCGCTGACGCTTTGTACAAGCGGCTTTAATACCCACCCGACTATAGGGGCGTATGGCATACGCCCATAAACATCACCGCGCAATCGCAGGGGTCGCCCGCCATGGATAGGCCGCGACCTATGGTAGGGGTGAACCTGTGTGTTCACCTGTGCTGTGGATTGCGGGCAGGCATTTGCGTGGTATAATCACCAACGTAACGTAAAGATGTCATAAATAGACAAATCAAGAACTTCTTTAAACTGCTGGGAGTGAGGTTAGGCAATGGCCAGAATTAACAACGGTGCGAATCTTGGTTTCGAAGAAAAACTCTGGGCTGCGGCCGATAAGCTCAGGGGGCATATGGATGCTTCAGAGTATAAACACGTTGTACTTGGATTGATCTTCCTCAAGTACATCTCCGATGCCTTCCAGGAAAAATACGAGGCCCTCAAAGCCAAGCAGGAAACCGATTATACGGACCCCGAGGACCGAGACGAGTACAAAGCAGATAATATTTTCTGGGTACCTAAGGAGGCGCGTTGGACGAGGCTTCAGGACGGAGCAAAGCAGCCGACCATTGGCAAACTCATTGACGACGCGATGATGGCCATTGAAAAAGAAAACCCATCACTTAAAGGTGTTTTACCGAAGGACTACTCTCGTCCATCACTCGACAAACACCGGCTGGGAGAGCTGATTGACCTTATCGGCACCATTGGCATGGGTGACAAGGAGAATCGTTCCAAGGATATCTTGGGTCGCGTTTACGAATATTTCCTTGGCAAGTTTGCCGTCGCGGAGGGCAAGGCAGGTGGCGAGTTCTACACGCCCCGGTGCATCGTAAGGCTCCTCGTGGAGATGATAGAGCCTTATAAAGGACGCGTTTTAGACCCTTGCTGCGGCTCTGGTGGTATGTTCGTACAGTCCATCGAATTTGTCAAAGCACATGCTTCAGGCAATGGTAACAGCCGCAGAGCTAAGGCAGACATAAGCATCTACGGGC
>CAYVLI010000211.1:0-5345 GCA_964452105.1 uncultured Nitrospinota bacterium | reverse complement strand
CGTGGTATACTCTTATCCCACCTGGCTGATAAAGCGATGGTTGGACAAGTACGGAGTGGAAAAAACGGTAAGCCTCTGTAAGGCAAACAATGAGGCGCCCCATCTGACGGTCAGGGCAAACACCTTACGGACTACGCCGCAAAGGCTGGCCGAGGAGTTACGTAAAGAGGGGTTGAGAGTTACGCCATGCAAATATTCCGATATTGGATTGAAGCTGCACGGATGCGGAGCACCCTTCGAGCTGGAGGCTTTTCAAAGGGGCATGTTCCAGGTTCAGGATGAGGCATCCATGCTCTCGGTTCGTCTGCTCGACCCGGAGCATGGAATGAAGGTGCTGGACTGCTGCGCCGGCCTGGGCGGCAAAGCTACTGCGGCAGCGGAAATAATGGGGGACAGCGGCCTTATAGTCGCACTGGATATCAATCACAGACGTCTCACCATGTTGAAGGAGAACAGGGATAGATTGGGCATACACACGATTCGCCCGGTGATAATGGATTCCTCTGTTCAATTCAGCCTGGATGGCGTGTTCGACGCAGTGATGGTCGACGCCCCCTGCTCCAACCTGGGTGTTCTCCATCGACACCCTGAAATAAGGTGGAAAAGGAAGGAGGAAGACCTTCTTCGGCTCCAGGCATTACAGTTAAGAATCCTGAGCAGCGCGTGTCGCTATGTTAAACCGGGAGGTATAATGGTTTACAGCACCTGCACCGTCGAACCGGAAGAAAACCAGGAAGTGATAAAACGTTTCCTGTCCGAGCATGAAGGCTTCATGGTGGAGGATGCCGGCTCCTTCTTACCTCCCCAAGCTAGGAGATTCCTCACTCCTGAAGGTTTTTTGCACACTTTTCCAGACAGCGAAGGCATGGACGGCTTTTTTGCCGCCAGGATAAAACACTGCGGAAGGACTTCCTGAGTTGAAACGAGTAGTCAATTACATTATAATTTTCTTGATAATCATAGCCGCAGGTCTGGTCAGCGGATTAATACTGTTCAACCTGATCTTCAGTACCAAGGAAGTTTACGTGCCCGACTTGCGAGGGACAGACAGCGTTACCGCCCTGGGGATGCTCAATGACAAACAACTGAACATGGTGGTGGCGGGGCAGGAATACAGCCCCACATTAGCCAGGAACCATGTTATCTCACAGGAACCCGAGCCCAACAGCAAAGTTAAAAAGAAGAAAAACATAAAAGTCGTACTCAGCCTGGGCAGCAGGAAACTTGTTGTCCCGGACGTGGTGGGCATTTCATTGAGAGAGGCGCAGATGGCCCTCAGCCAGAGAGGGCTTAAGCTCAGCAGAGTGAGCGCCGTCTACGATGCGGAGAAGCCGAGGGATACTGTGATTGCCCAGATACCGCCCCAGGGCCGGGCGCTGGAAAAAGGCCAGGACATCAGCCTCTTATTGAGCGCAGGGGGTGAGCCGAAAAGCTACGTGATGCCTGATCTGATAGGCAAGGACATAAAGGAGGTAGCAGAGCTCCTGGAAAAGATGGGCATAGAAACAGGGGAAATAAAATACAGCGAGTATAAAGGGTTCCCCCCCGGCGTGGTTATCAAGCAGGAGCCCACGGCCGGATACAAAATAGTAACGGGGAACAAGGTGGGGCTCGTTCTCTCTCGTGAGTCCGCGGGTTCTTCACCGAATACCGGCACCTTTGCCATGTTCAACTATCGAGTGCCGCAAGGGGGAGGCGCCAGTAAAGTAAAAATCGTCGTGGAAAACGAATCCGAAGCAAGAGAGGTCTTTAACGCCGTCAAGGAGGCCGGAGCCCAGGTGCAGATAATGGTCAGAATCGAAGGGGAGACGGTCGCCAGGGTTTATCTCAACGGTGAGCTGGTGCAGGAGAAGGGGTTTTAACGATAATGGCCAGTACGAATAAAATAAAAATAGCCCCATCCATCCTCTCCGCCGACTTCTGGAACCTGGGGCAGGAGATAACTGCCGTGGAAGAGGCGGGGGCGGACCTGTTGCACGTTGACGTCATGGACGGTCATTTCGTGCAGAACATAACACTGGGGCCGCCTATCGTGAAATCTATCAAGAAAAAAGCAGGCATCCCCCTGGACGTTCACCTGATGATAGAGGACCCGGACAAATATATCCCTGATTTTGTGGAAGCGGGGAGCGACATACTAACGGTTCACGTAGAAACATGCCCTCACCTGGAGGGCACCATATCTTCGATCGAGGGGCTTGGGGTGAAGGTTGGCGCGGTCCTCAACCCGGCCACGCCTCTCGTCTTTCTGGAGCATGTCCTCGAACATCTGGATATGGTATTGCTTATGTCCGTGAACCCGGGCTTCGGTGGGCAGAAGTTCTTGCCCCTGGTGCTGCCCAAAATAGAGAAATTGCGCGAGAAGATTGAAAAAGCAGGCCTGAAGATAGATGTGGAAGTCGATGGAGGCATAAACCCCTCAAACAGCCAATTGGTTATAGATGCGGGAGCCAACGTTCTGGTGGCGGGTTCCGCCGTTTTCCACAGTTCAGATTATAAAGAAACCATTACTAAGTTGAGGGGCGAAAAATAAGTTCGGCCGGCTTTTCTGTTTGTCTGTGCCCATCTGACATGAAATCTAATTAACCTATTGCACCAAGGATGAAGGATTTTGTTTGATAATCTATCCAACCGCCTGGAAGGTATATTTAAAAAGCTTCGCAGCCGGGGAAAGCTCAGCGAAACTAATATAAAAGAGAGCCTCAGAGAAGTGCGCCTTGCCCTGCTTGAGGCCGACGTGAACTTCAAGGTGGTCAAGAACTTCGTGGAAAGGGTGCGTCTTCGCGCTGTGGGCCGGGAAGTCATGGAGAGCCTTACCCCCGGCCAGCAGATCGTTAAAATAGTCAGGGATGAGCTCGCCCAGCTCATGGGGGGTGGTGAGAGCAGAATCGGGTTCGCCGAGAAACCGCCCACCATAATCCTCATGGCCGGTCTGCAGGGCTCGGGCAAGACTACCACCGCTGCCAAGCTGGCAAAAAAGCTTAAAGAAGAAGGCCACAGGCCCATGCTGGTTCCTGCTGACCCCAGGCGGCCGGCGGCAGCGGAGCAACTGAGCATACTCGGCAGGGAGATTAATGCCGGAGTGTACCAGCCCGGCAAACAAAAGAATGTGGTGAAGATTTGCACAGAGGCAAAAAAGCAGGCCTCGAATCAGAACCTCGACGTACTCATTATAGATACGGCGGGCCGGTTGCACATCGATGAAGAACTGATGGAAGAACTTAAATCCATACACGAAAAATTGGAACCCCATGAAAACCTGTTAGTGGTGGACGCCATGACCGGCCAGGACGCCGTGAACGTCGCCCAGCAGTTCAACCAGTCCATCGGGATAGACGGGGTGATAATAACCAAGATGGACGGTGATGCACGCGGAGGCGCCGCCCTGTCCATAAAGGAGACCATCGGCAAACCGATCAAGTTCATCGGTGTTGGAGAGAAGCTGGACCAACTGGAAACATTCCATCCAGACAGGATGGCCTCGCGTATTCTGGGCATGGGAGACGTCTTGAGCCTTATAGAAAAGGCGGAAACGGCGTACACCGAGGATGAAGCCCGCAAATTGGAAAGGAAATTGTTGCAGGACAGCTTCACCCTGGGAGACTTCAAGGAACAACTGCTCCAGATAAAAAAGATGGGCCCGCTGGACCAGCTACTCGAAATGGTGCCCGGGTTCAAGTCCATCAAGGGAATAGACCTGGACGGAAAAGAGCTCAAAAAAGTCGAAGCCATCATAAACTCCATGACCCCCCGAGAGCGAAATAATCACGCTATCATTTCAGGCAGCCGCAGGAAGCGAATAGCCAGGGGGAGCGGCGCTTCCGTGCAAGATGTAAACAGATTGCTTAAACAATTCGTCCAGACAAAGAAAATGATGAGATCGCTGACAAAGGGAGGCAAACGAAAACCAACCGGCATCGGAAAAGATTTATTAGGGATGTAACATGGCCGGGGGCGCAGGAAAGGCAGAGGAAAGAGACCCCAGCATGTATCCAGATGAGAAAAAAAGCGTATAATATAAAAAAGGAGGTGTAAATTGCCTGTAAAAATCAGACTGAAGAGGATGGGCGCCAAAAAGAAGCCTTTTTACCGCATCGTGGTGGTAGATTCCAGGGCGCGAAGGGACGGCAAGGTCATAGATCGCATAGGGCATTATAACCCTATGGTAGATCCCGCCGATGTAAAGATCGACCAGGAAAAAGCCATGGATTGGATCAACAAGGGCGCTCAGTGCAGCGAGATAGTAAAAACTCTTTTCGACAAATCAGGAATAAAAAAGGCCTGAGGAAAGGTTAACATCCTGGAACTGAAGACGGCCTGGCGAGATTATGTGGTTAAAGTTAACGCCCCTGCTGCATGTGCTCAAAATCGATTCCAGTGGAGGTGGGTCGGATGAAGACGCTGATAACGTACATAGCAAAAGCGCTCGTGGACAAGCCGGACGAAGTGGAAGTCACGGAATTTGAAGGAGAGAAAACCACAGTTATTGAACTTAGAGTGGCACAGGAAGACCTGGGAAAAGTCATCGGTAAACAGGGGCGAACGGCCAGAGCTATGAGAACCATCCTTAACGCCGCCGCTACCAAAATCAAGAAGAGGTCGGTACTGGAAATACTCGAATAGGATAAAGGATAGATTACGCCTGGACATGGCTGCAAAATTGGTAGCCGTGGGTAACATAGTCGGAACTCACGGCGTAAAAGGCGAGTTGAAGATTATTCCTTATTTCGAACCCGTCGCCCAATACGAAGGGTTCGAGAACCTGTATGTAAAAACCGCTGAAGGAGAGGAGAAAAAATTTTCGGTAGAGAGAATACGCTTTCATAAACAATTTATCATCCTCAAGCTGGAGGGCTGTGCAAGCATCAATGAGGCGCAGGGCTTACTGAATAATGAAATAGAAATTCCCTCGGAGCGGCTGCCCCCATTACAGGAAGATGAATTCTACTGGCACGACCTGATAGGGATGTCCGTTCACGATGAAACAGGGGAGTGTCTCGGAAAGGTAGAAAATATTTTCCCCACCGGCGGCAACGATGTTATCGTAGTCCGCCATGAGGGTGAAGAATTGCTCTTGCCTGCCATAAGGGAAGTGGTGTTGAAAATAGACCTGGATGAGAGCAGGATTACCGTCCGCCCCCAGGAATTTCTGGAGTAAAAATCCGAAAGAGAACAATGCTCGAATTCAACGTCCTCACCATCTTTCCCGAAATCTTCGAAGCCCCCCTGGACGCAGGCATACTGGGAAAAGCGCAGGGAAAAGGGATGGTAAAGTTCATCATCCACGACCTGCGCGATTTTACATCAGACAAGCACAGGGTCACGGACGACTACCCTTACGGCGG
>CAYVLI010000210.1:0-5351 GCA_964452105.1 uncultured Nitrospinota bacterium | reverse complement strand
GCAGGCCATGATGAACTCGGCGTTCTTGTAAACCATCTCGTGGGCCAGCTCTACTATGGCCCTGACCCTCTCGTCTGCGATGTAGTAGTAGGCGTACCTGCCTTCGGACCTGGAGTTGACATAGCCGCACCACTTCAGGCAGGAAAGGTGGTTGGAAATGCGCCCCTGGGGAGAGCCTATCAGCTCTACAAGCTCGCTGACGTTCTTCTCTCCATCCAGGAGAAGTTCGACTATCCTGAGCCGGGTGGGGTCGCCCAGGCCTCTGAAAAACTTGGCGCAGGCCTCGCTCATTATCCGGCTGGCCTGTGTTTCATCGATGACCACGACGTCTGAATTTTCCATCATTTCCTCCTGCGAGTTATTATTACTATATATTCTTATATCCGTATATATCATTGTCAAGCAGAAAAAACAACATATATTCCCTTCGGAAGTTACCCAAAAAAAATCCCCCGGATAAATCCGGGGGTTCGTCCCACACATTCGGCGTGGTGAGTGAAACTCCCACCCTTAAAAGGGTGGGTATCCTTATGTCGTCCCCACTCCCCCTCTGTCATTCCCGCGGAAGCGGGAATCCAGATCAACTGCCCGGTGTCGAGCGAGGAGAGCTTACAGCACGGGCAATAGGCCTGATTTCGTGGCAGGAACGTCTTTCAGATATTTCGACCTCTTACAATGAGATAGCGAAATAAGCGGCCCGATTTTTCTTTTCGAGTAAGGGAAAGGTAGTCGGTTATTCGAGCCGGGGAACATCTTCGAACATCAGGTGAATGACCCTATGCAGTTCCTCGATGAAAAAAAGTAAGGGCGACCGGTCGGTCGCCCCTACCGCTGTCTGAAACTTTATTTAGTACATCTCCGGGCCAGGCATGGGCGGAGCCATTGCCTTATCTTTCTCCGGCTTGTCGGTAATCAGCGCCTCGGTAGTAAGCATGAGGCCCGCGATGCTGGCCGCATTCTGGAGCGCTATCCTTCCCACTTTTGTGGGATCTATGATGCCCGCCTTGCTCAAGTCCACGTATTCCATGGTGCTGGCGTTAAAGCCCACGCCACCCTTTTTGGACTTAACTTCCTGAACCACTATGGAACCTTCTACGCCTGCGTTGTTAGCGATCTGACGGAGAGGTTCCTCCAGGGCCCTCTTGACTATCCCGACGCCCACGGCCCCGTCGCCTTCGATTTCCAGGTTGTCCAGAGCCGATATGGTACGGAGGTAGGCCACGCCGCCGCCGGGTACGATGCCTTCTTCCACGGCAGCACGGGTGGCGTTGAGAGCGTCTTCCACACGGGCCTTCTTTTCCTTCATCTCGGTCTCGGTGGCTGAGCCCACATTAATAACGGCCACGCCGCCCACCAGCTTGGCCAGACGCTCCTGCAGTTTTTCGCGGTCGTAATCCGAAGTGGTCTCTTCAATCTGCGCTCTGATCTGGCGCACCCTGCCTTCTATGTCTGAGGCGTTTCCGGCGCCCTCTACTATGGTGGTGTTCTCCTTGTCTATGTTGATTCTTTTAGCTTGTCCAAGGTCGCTTAGCTGTACGTTCTCCAGCTTTATGCCGAGGTCTTCGCTGATGGACTTGCCGCCGGTCAGTATGGCGATATCCTCCAGCATGGCCTTCCGCCTGTCGCCGAAGCCGGGCGCCTTGACGGCGGCGCACCTAAGAGTACCCCGCAGCTTGTTCACCACCAGGGTGGCCAATGCTTCACCTTCGATGTCCTCGGCTACGATGAGGAGAGGTTTGCCGATCTTGGCGATCTGCTCCAGCAGGGGCAGCAGGTCCTTCATGTTGCTTATCTTTTTTTCATGGAGCAGGATGTAGGCTTCCTCGAGAGCGCAGTCCATCTTCTCCGGGTCGGTCACGAAATAGGGGGATAGATACCCGCGGTCGAACTGCATGCCTTCCACGATATCCAGGGTGGTATCCATGCTCTTGGCTTCTTCCACGGTGATGACACCGTCTTTCCCCACCTTTTCCATGGCCTCCGCAATGAGGTCTCCGATGGTGGAATCGTTGTTGGCTGAGATGGTTCCCACCTGGGCTATTTCAAGCTTGCCCTTGGTCTCCTTGCTCTGCTTTCTCAATCCTTCAATGACGGTTTCGACCGCAAGGTCTATGCCCTTCTTCAACTCCATGGGGTTAGCGCCAGCGGTTACGTTCTTAATCCCCTCGCGGTAGATGGCCTCGGCCAGCACGGTGGCGGTGGTGGTGCCATCGCCTGCGATGTCGCTGGTCTTGCTGGCAACTTCTTTAACAAGCTGGGCGCCCATGTTTTCAAATTGATCTTCAAGCTCTATCTCTTTGGCTACGGTGACGCCGTCCTTCGTGCTGGTGGGAGAGCCGAACTTCTTGTCTATGATCACATTCCGTCCTTTGGGACCGAGGGTGACCTTAACAGCATCAGTCAGTTTAGAAACCCCTTTCAGGATATTGCTTCGCGCATCTTCACTGAACTTCAGTTCCTTTGGCATATTTGCCTCCTCCAATGGTTTTCATGTAATGTGCTTTGGTTTCATAAGGTGGGGCCTCCCGGTTATTTTGCATCAGACGGCCCGCAAAAAGCTAAAAACAGCGCGCTACTCGAGTATGGCGAGGATATCGTCTTCCCGCATCATCAGCATTTCCTGATCTTCAACCTTGACTTCGGTGCCTGCATACTTGCTGAAAAGAACCTTGTCACCCACACCAACGTCCAGGGGCTGCCTCTTGCCGTCTTCCAGTATTTTTCCGCTCCCCACGGCTACTATCTCGCCTTCCTGGGGTTTTTCCTTGGCAGTGTCGGGGATTATTATCCCTCCCTTCTCTGTCTCCTGCTCATCGACCCTCTTTACCAGGATTCTGTCGTGCAGTGGTCTGATCTTCATAAGCTTTCCTCCTTCTTCCAAACCGTTGATAGGAACTAAAAGATTGTTAATCTTAAAGGGCCAAACAGAAACCAACTAAAGAACCCATCCGTTTCCCGGATGGGAGTCTTTTACAAACCCGGTTATAGTATTAGGGGCGTTCCCTCCCTCTATCTTATAACGTCTGTTCTTTATTATTCAGGCCCTTGTTTCCGTTAGCACTCAACAGCCGTGAGTGCTAACAACCAATCTATCCGATTCTCTCTATATGTCAACAGAATACTCAGGTAAATTCCGGCTATTAGCGGCTTATATGACCGCTTATATGCATATAAGCTGACATATTCTTTAATTATCTCTGTTTTTCGACTGATTGCTAATATTTTATGTTTTCACCATTTAAGCATGACCCGAATATTCGTCAAATAATCACAGATATAAATTTAGACTCCATGAAAATTGACACCAATAAGAGGCTCAAGTATTATAATGTTATTAGTATAATAAGACGTATCGATGGGACACCCTATTTTTCAACATCAATTTTGCCTGCCCTTAGCGAGTGGTTATTTTTCACAAAAAGCTGAGATTCTTTATCGGCTTCCCACGGCCGGATGCGAAAAAGAGGAAAAGGGGGGTTCCGGCTAAGACAATTAAACCTTTTCAGGTTTAGCATCGTCTATCATTACTAAGGGAAAATAGAGAGATAAACATCCGGTCTAAACTTTATTGCCATCCTGGAGGAGAGATGAAAAGTAAGAATTTCTGGCTGAGTAAGACAGTGTACCTGGCTATACTGACGATTGCACTGGGCATATCCACATGGGCGTATGCTGGTATTCCGATAGATTCAGATTCCATAGCCACGCTTGCGAAAAATTTGACGCCAACGGTGGTTAACATCAGCACTACTCAGGTCTTCCGCCACGGGCCTTCTCCGTTCCTCGGCCGCAGGGGACCCTCAGGAAACGATCCTTTCGAGGATTTCTTCAAGCGCTTCTTCGGAGACATTCCCCAGAGGGAATTCAAGCAGCAGAGCCTGGGCTCCGGTTTCATAATCAGCAAGGACGGATACATCGTCACCAACAACCATGTTGTGGCAAACGCAACCGATGTAAAGGTAATACTCTATGATAAAACCGAGTACCACGCCAAGGTGGTGGGCAAGGACCCCAAAACGGATATTGCCTTGATAAAGGTCGATACCAAGGGTGACCTGCCATTTGCGGAACTTGGTGATTCGGACAGTCTGAGGGTCGGTGAATGGGTAGTGGCCATAGGAAACCCCTTCGGGCTGGGTCATACGGTCACGGCGGGCATAGTCAGCGCCAAGGGACGTATCATAGGCGCCGGGCCTTACGATGATTTTATTCAGACCGACGCCTCCATCAATCCTGGCAACAGCGGAGGCCCCCTCTTCGACATAAATGGCAAGGTAATAGGCATAAATACGGCCATAATAGCGGGGGGACAGGGAATAGGCTTCGCAATTCCCATAAACATGGCCAAAAGCTTTCTACCCCAGCTTCGTGAGACGGGCAGTGTCGTTCGGGGCTGGCTGGGCGTCTATATACAGCCCATTACGAAAGAGCTTGCTGGCAGCTTCGGGCTTAAGGATGCTCATGGCGCTCTGGTGGCCGAAGTAATGGCGAAGAGCCCTGCGGAAAAAGGAGGTATCAAACGGGGCGATGTCATACTGGAGTTCGAGGGTAAGAAAATCGATGAGTCGAGCGATCTGCCCAGAATAGTAGCAGCAACGCCGGTGGGGAAAAAGGCCAACGTCAAAATTTTTCGTGATGGGAAAGAGGAGCTGTTAGCGGTTAAGATCGGGAAGATGAAGGAAGGGCAAGCTCTTGCGGCTTCCGCCCAGGAGATAAAAGAGAAGCTGGGCATGTCCGTTCAGAATCTCACGCCCGAAATAGCGCAGAGTTTAGGAATGGATATGACCAGTGGGGTAGTGGTCTCGGCGGTCGAACAGGGCAGTCTGGCCGGGCAGGCAGGCATAAGGCGGGGCGACGTAATTCTCGAGGTAAACAGAGAGAGGGTCAACGACGTCAAGGAATTCAAAAAAGCCGTGAAGAAGGGCGATAAATCTCACCTGTTCCTGATACAACGGGGCAAGAACACCATTTTTGTGGCCATAAAAACCGGATAACTATCCGGTTAGAAACATTAAACTATAATGGCAGGGGCGGGTTAAAACCGGCCCCTGCACTTTTTTATGATACGTGAATTTATTCCGAGTAGCCGCCCGCCCTCAAGGGGGGGCCGCCGTCCACGTATATGGTATCTCCCGTCATGAACGAGGAGGCATCGGAGGCAAGAAAGATTATGGCGCCGACGATCTCCTGGGTATCGCCGAACCTCTTCATGGGAACGCTGCTCAGGCGCCGTTCTTTGTGCTCCTGGGTCCGCCAGAGGACGTCCGATGCGCCTTCCGTCCAGAAGGGCCCGGGCCCTACGGCGTTGACCCTTATGTTGTATTTGGCCCATTCCATGGCCAGGGAGCGCG
>CAYVLI010000209.1:2388-5370 GCA_964452105.1 uncultured Nitrospinota bacterium | reverse complement strand
GATACAGGTTAAATAAGAAAAGGCTTGAATGTCAATTCAAAACAGCGAACGAGAAGTTGCTCAACAGTAAGAAGAAAGACATATCCATAACTTTCCTTCCTCAGGGACTCGAGGTAACCGCGGAAGTCGGGGAGAGACTGGTGGCCGCCGCGCGCGGCGCGGGAATGGAGATAGAGACCCCTTGCGGAGGCCACGGGACCTGCGGCGGATGCGCGATCAGAGTGGTCAAAGGTGACCATGCTCCCAGTGCGTGTGACAGAGCGGTTTTCGACAACGAGGAACTGTCCGAGGGACTCAGGCTCTCCTGTCAGATAGAGCTCAAAGATGACCTCGTGGTGGATTTGACTCCCCAGAGAGAAGGAGATTCCCTTCAGATTCTTACTCACGGGCTGGGCAGGGAAGCGGAACTCGACCCCTTCCTCAAGAAAATCGAACTGGACCTCCCCCAACCCTCTTTGGAAGACCAGCGGGCAGATTGGGAGCGCGTTAAAGACACTGTAAAAGATAAGCTGGGAACTGAGCCCGGGCCGCCTGACATAGAACTCCTCAGGGAACTCCCACGGATTATCAGAGAAGGGCGCGGCCCGATTTCGCTGTTCCTTCACGGCGATAGAGTCCTGGGCATGATGAGGGACGGCGGTAAGGGGCCTTACGGAATAGCACTCGATGTTGGAACAACGACGGTCGTCGGTTATCTCCTCGACCTGCAGGAAGGAAGGGAACTGGCTGTGGCTTCCACCCTAAACCTGCAGTCTGAGTTCGGACATGACGTGATGTCCCGCATAACTTATGCGCAAATGAACGGTGACGGCCTCGAAACCCTTCACGCGAGGGGAATAGCTTCCATAAACAGGGTGATTGATGAGCTGGCTCATAAAGCGGGCGTCAGCCCATCCGATATTTATCACCTCGCCGTTGTGGGCAACACCTGCATGCACCATTTCTTGTTGCAGTTAGACCCGGGCAACATAGGGCTATCGCCATATGTGCCGGTGCTGTCAGGGCCTCACATTGAAGTGGCGGGCAGGCTCGGTCTGAGGGTGAACCCGGCGGCGATGGTCGATTTCCTGCCCAATATCGCCGGGTTTGTGGGAGCCGATACGGTGGCCGTTCTGCTGACCACCATGATACAGGAGAGCTCAGAAATATGCGTCGCCCTGGACATCGGCACCAACGGTGAAATAGCCATGGGGAGCAGGGAGGGAGTACTGACCTGCTCTACGGCGGCAGGGCCTGCCTTCGAGGGCGCGAAAATAAGGTACGGCATGCGAGCTTCATCCGGGGCCATCCACCATATTCACGTTGATGACGGAGCGCTGGTTTGCGAGACCATAAACGGGGAACCGCCAAGAGGGATATGCGGCTCCGGCCTGATAGATGCTGCAGCCCTTCTCCTGAACCATGGCCTCATGGACGAGACGGGGAGGATACTGACGACGGATCAGATGAAGGGTGAAGACCTGAACTTCCTCAAGGAGCGGCTTTACGAAAACGATGGGAGCAGGGGTTTTATTCTGGCCTACGCACACGAATCATCCATCGGTGAACCAGTTCTCCTTACACAGGAAGATGTAAGAGAGCTGCAACTGGCCAAAGGGGCGATATTTGCGGGAATCAGGATACTGGAGAAAGAGCTTGCTGTTTCGGACGAACAGATTCACAAGGTTTATCTCGCCGGGGCCTTCGGAAGTTTTCTCAACCCGGCCAGCGCCATGCGCATCGGTCTCATACCGCCCATGCCGCTCAAAAAGGTGGTCAGCATAGGCAACGCTGCGGGGCACGGGGCGCGGCTTGCAATGTTATCCGCGAGGGAAATGGAGAGGGCTTCAGAGCTCGCCGCAAGTGTCGGGTATCTGGAGCTATCGATGAGAGAGGATTTTCAGGACCAGTTCATCTCTGCCATAAATTTCCCCACCCAGATGTAACTTTAGTGGCCACAGAGCCCTGTCCCTTCATTTCGTCCCGGTAATATTGACGGTTAAAAGGGTCTTGTGTTAATGTTAAATCAATTTTTCGATATAAAGGACACGGCGTCAAAATGTGTACTGATAACGAATACAGGGTGAACGAACACCCCATCCTGGGAAGGATCCAGGATGGACCCAGGGTAAAAATTAAGGTGGACGATCTGTGGGTGGAGGCGATCGAAGGCGAGCCGGTGGCGGCCGCACTCATCGCCTCGGGGAAGATGGTCTTCCGCTATACCACGAAATTCAATCAGCCCCGTGGGGTATTCTGCGCCATCGGCAGATGCACCGACTGCATGATGACCGTTGACGGCACCCCTAACGTGCGCACCTGCATTACGCCGGTCAGGGAAGGGATGGTGGTAAAGACCCAGCATGGTGAAGGCAAATGGGAGGGCATCAGCTTTGAGAACGGTTGAGCTGGCGGTCGTCGGCGCCGGCCCTGCCGGACTGTGCGCCGCCATAGAGGGGGCCAGACACGGATTGAAAGTCGCTCTCATAGACGAGAACGCTCGCCCCGGAGGACAGCTCTTCAAGCAAATACACAAGTTCTTCGGCTCGGAAGCGCACAAGGCGGGAATGAGAGGCATCGACATAGGCGCTCAGCTTCTGCAAGAAACCGAAGAAGCCGGTGTCGAAGTGATGCTGAACTCCGTGGTATGGGGTCTGTTTGACGGGAAGACCCTGGCCGTCGTCAACGGGGGTCACAGCCTGGAGCTGAAGGCTGAGCGCCTGATCCTGGCCGCGGGGGCCATAGAAAACGCCCTGGCTTTTCCGGGCTGGACGCTCCCCGGCGTAATGGGTGCAGGAGCTGCACAGACACTGGTAAACATGCACCGGGTGATTCCAGGCAAGAGGGCCGTTATGGTCGGCTCCGGGAACGTGGGCCTGATAGTTGGCTACCAGCTTCTTCAGGCTGGTATCAAGGTAGAAGCCCTGGTAGAGGCCGCACCAAAAATAGGCGGTTATTCGGTTCATGCGAGCAAACTCGCCCGCAACGGAGTAAAGATATTTA
>CAYVLI010000209.1:0-2288 GCA_964452105.1 uncultured Nitrospinota bacterium | reverse complement strand
GGCGGTTATTCGGTTCATGCGAGCAAACTCGCCCGCAACGGAGTAAAGATATTTACCTCCACCACCATTAAGGAGGCGGTGGGTAGCGAGAAGGTGGAGGGTGCGATCACCGCTTCGGTGGATAAGAACTGGAAGCCCATTCCCGGCACCGAGAAAGAATATGATGTTGACATGGTCTGTCTGGCGGTTGGATTATCGCCGTTGATCGAGCTAGCCAGGCTCGCCGGATGTGAACTAAAATACGAGTCAGAACTGGGGGGTTATGTCCCCTTGCACGATAAAAAGATGGAGACCACCAGTCCCGGCATATACGTCGCCGGGGACATAGCTGGAATCGATGAGGCCAGCACGGCCATGGAGGAAGGCAGAATAGCCGCCATCTCGGCAGCGGAATCGCTTGGGCGTTTCGGCCTGAAAGAGGCGGATAGCCTTCGCAAAGAAGCCAGAAAACGAATGGAAGATTTCTGGGACGGTTCCTTCGGCCGCCGGGTGAAGCTGGCCAAGGAGAGCATAACCTTAACGGAGCAAAAAGATGGCTGTGATAGATGACGGTGTTTTGACCACAGAGGAACTGGAAGCGCTGCCCTCCGTACCCGGTAGAAAGAGGATGAAAAAGGGAACGGTAGCGGTAATCGAGTGTCCGCAGGACATACCCTGCAACCCCTGCGAATCCGCGTGCCCCAGGGGAGCCATAGTGGTGGGGAACCCCATCACCAATATCCCGGTACTTAAAGAGGAGCTGTGTGACGGGTGCGGGTTGTGCGTAGCGCCATGTCCAGGGCAGGCCATATTCCTGGTGGATCTGATTTACGGGAAGGATGAGGCCGCGGTCAGTCTTCCCTATGAGTTCCTCCCGCTTCCCCAAAAAGGGGACGAAATGATGGCTCTCAACCGGAGAGGCGAACCGGTACACAGAGGGAAAGTGGTAAAGGTTTTGATTCCCAACTCGTTCGACAGGACGGCGGTTGTGACTATATCCGTGCCACAGGAATTGGCCATGGAAATCAGGGGCGTACGCTCGCGCTGAGGAAGGCAGGGTACCCTTTACGACTCGTTTCAATACTTAAAGTAATATATTATACATTGAGGGATAATATATTGAATGAGCTCTTAATATGCAGATGTGAAGAGGTGACCAGAGACGAGATACTCGAAGCCGTTCGAAGCGGCGCCACGACGCCGAATACGGTCAAGAGATTAACCAGGGCGGGGATGGGGCTATGCCAGGGGAAAATCTGCGGCCGCCTGGTAAGTCAGCTTCTATCAGAGGAGTTGAAGACGCCTCCGGAGGAAGTGGTACTTTTATCGATACGGCCGCCGGTGAGGCCGGTGAGGTTCTCTGCCTTTACAGCAAACGAAGAATGAAGCGATACGGAATGAGCGGGAACAGTACGAACATAGTAATAGTCGGGGGCGGGGTAATAGGTTGTGCCATCGCCTACTATCTGAGTCTTGAAGGGATAAAGGCTACTATAGTGGAGCGGAAGGAGGTGGGCTGCGAAGCCTCCAGCGCTGCTGCGGGAGGGCTCTGGCCCCAGGCGGAATCTCACGACGCGGGTCCTTTCCTGGATCTCTGTCTGGCAGGAAACGAGATGTTCGAAGGACTATCAAAAGAGCTGGAGACGGACGTTGAGTTCAGGCGTTCAGGCCTGCTCCATGTTATTGCCGATGAGGAGGATGAAAGAGAAGCGGCACACCTTATGGAGTGGCAGGTCAAACGGGGGCTGGAAGTGCAACGGTTGAGTGCGTCCGAAACGCGCAAGCTGGAACCTTCCATCTCGGAGGATATACGAGGCTCCCTCCATTTCCCCAACGACAACCACATCAACCCGCTCAATCTGACCAGGGCTTTCGCCGAAGGAGCGCTGAAAAGAGGAGCGAAGATATGTGCGGGTGACTCGGTAATGGGCATCAAAACGGTATCAGGGCGGGTAACCTCGCTGGTCACAGACCATGGTGAACTGGACGCAGACATAATAATAAACGCCGCTGGCTCGTGGGCGAGCCAGGTAGGAGCCATGGCGGATGTGGATATACCCGTGGAGCCGGTTCGCGGCCAGATAATCCTGAGCGAGCCATTGCCTCCGCTGTTAAGAATGTGCATCGTCACCAGAGACGCTTATCTTATTCAGAAACCCAGGGGTAACATAGTTGTGGGCAGCACAAAGGAGTTCGTGGGCTATGATAAAAACGTTACCCTGGAGGCCATTCATAAACTGCGTCATGGAGCCGTGAAAGCCATACCAAGGCTCAAGAACGTATCCTTCATCAGGTCATGGGCGGGGCTG
>CAYVLI010000208.1:0-5372 GCA_964452105.1 uncultured Nitrospinota bacterium | reverse complement strand
CTCTTTACACAGGCAAGTTGACATCGCCCTGTTCAATATGCTAAACCATAATCGAGTTCAGTAAAGGTCAACAAAGTAAATCATAAATCGCTCCACAGCTTTTCTCTGGAGGGCCAACCCTATGGTCGAAACCATGACTCCTGACAGCATAATCACCGACCAGGAAAAATGCACCGGCTGCCTGAGCTGCCAGCTTATATGTTCATACACCTACACCGGCCGCTTCAATCCGCTGCGCGCCTACATCCGCATAGACCTGCGCGACAGTGGCGGCATATCCTTCACCGAAGATTGCACCGAGTGCGGCCTCTGCGTCGAGCAATGTCCCTACGGCGCACTGCAGCCGGCCGGGAAGGAGGATGCATAATGAAAGGTTATGCAGGGAACATACTTTTTGTGAACCTCACCGACGGCGCCGTCTCAAAGAAACCCCTGGATGAAGCGGTCGCAAGGAAGTTCATCGGCGGCACGGGCATAAATGCACTCCTGGCATACCAGAATATCAAAGCGGGCATAGACCCGCTATCTCCAGAGAACGCATTGATTATGGGAGCAGGTCCGCTGGTGGGGACCATCGTTCCAGGCGCAGCCAGAGTGGAAGTCTCCGCCAAGTCTCCGTTGACCGGAATAATAGGAATCTCAAACGGCGGCAACACTCCTGGTGTAATGCTCAAGTACGCCGGGTACGACCACATGGTAATCACCGGCAGGGCGGAGAAACCCGTCTATTTGAAGATAGACGACGACAACGTCGAAATCTGCGACGCCGCCCACCTCTGGGGCAAGGACACCTTCGACTCCACCGACGCCCTATGGAATGAGCTGGGAAACGAGTTCTGGATAAGCGTCATCGGCCCGGCGGGGGAAAAGATGGTGCGCTACGCCATGATACTCAACAACAAGCACTCCGCATTCTCACGCACCGGCCTGGGCGCTGTAATGGGCTCGAAGAACCTCAAAGCCATCGTTGCCCGCGGCACCAAAGGCATAGAGGTAGCGAACGGAAAGGAATTCATGGAGCTGGCAAAAATGTCACAGGATAAAGTGGCCTCCTTTCCACTGCTCAATGAGTGGCGCACCATCGGCTTCTTCATGGCCCTGGAACCCTACACCTCCATGGGTTACATGCTCGGCAAAAACGGCACGGAGAGCGCGGAAGACATCATGGAGCGCTTCCCCATCAAGGAATACCTGGGCAGGGTGAGAAGCGGCATAACCTCCTGTCCCGGCTGCTCACTGGGCTGCAAGGGGAAGTTGGAGATGAAGGGCGGCAAATACGACGGCCTCCGCTTCCGCATGTCCACGCCCGCCGTGGCCGTGGGAGCCTTCGGCGGCCAGGTAGCCGTGGACGGCTTCGATGAGGTTATAAAGTGCACCGAGCTCACCAACCGCTACGGAATGGACATGAACTCCCTCACCGCCACCATAGGGTTCGCCATAGAGTTATACAAGAAGGGCATCATAACCGATGAGGACACCGGCGGCCTGGAGTTGGATTGGGGCACGGAGACGGTGCGCACGCTCATAGACAGGATAGCCGCCAGGGACGGCTTCGGGAGGCTCCTCGGCGAAGGAGTGGTCAAGGCCGCGGAGGAGATAGGCAAGGGGGCGGACTATTACGCCGTGCACATAAAAGGATTGGACCTGGGCCTGGGGCTCAGGGGCCGCCTGAGCACGGAGAACTTCGGCCAGGCCACCAACCCCCGCGGTGCGCACCTCGAGCGCTCCCCCTCCATCAGTTTCATGCCAGGGCGTAAGCGGGAGTCATACGTCAAGTATTGCCAGGGCATAGGAGTCCCCGAGGACAAGATAGAAGCGGTATGCACCGGCCCGGAAAACTTCAACGTGGCCCGCCTCACCCGCTGGGTGGAGGACTACAACTCCATCCTCTTCTCCCTGGGCCTCTGCCACCGGACGCCCATCTCCCAGCACTACAACCTGGAGATATTCGCCCGGCTCTACTCCGCCGCAACGGGGCTGGACATGAAACCGGAAGAAATAAGGCAGGCCGGGGAGCGAATCTGGAACATGTCCCGGCTCTTCAACATGCGTGAAGGCAAAACGAAACAGGACGATATATTCCCCGAACGACTGATGAAGGAATCCGTAAAATTGAGAAAAAAGGAGATTCCAGCCGCCGATCCGGAGATGGTGAAAAAGCTCCTCCAGGAATACTACGAGGAGCGTGGATGGGAGCCGGATACAGGCAACCCCGGCCGGCCAAAGCTCAAAGAACTTGGATTAGAATTATAGTTTCTCAGGGGAAACTCTTTCCCAGGACCTTTATGAATCCTTCATGCAAAAGGGCGGGAGGGGCAGGGCTTGCCCTGCTCTGCGCAGCGACAGGCCGGAAATCATGAATCGTCTATTGTGAGAGGAGAATTAAAATAATGACCCCGGATGAAAAAGGCAAAAAAATCAAGGGTACCAGGCGACTGCAGGAGATAGGAAACGCTTTCAAACAATCGGCTGCGCTATGGGCCGCCATCGAGCTGGACCTTTTCACGAACATATCAAAGGGAGATGATAATATAGCCGCCGTTGCGAATAAGCTCGACATAACAGAAGACAATGCCGAGAAGCTCCTGACGGCGTGCACGGCGCTCGGCCTCCTGGAAAAAGATGGTGAGAAATATTCAAACGCTTACGACGTGGAGCGCTTTCTCGTCAAAGGGGAACCCTTCTACCTGGGCGCCTGGGCCCTGATGGGAAAACACAGATACGACGAGTGGAAGAACCTTGGAGAGGCACTCAGGAGAAAGGGCGGGCAGAAAATACTGGGAGAATATGAAAAGACATGGGAGACACCCGAAGGCGCACGCTGGCTCACCCAGGCAACCTACAGTGCGGGTTCCGGAGCGGGACAGAAGCTTGCTAGAGAGTTCGATTTCTCCAACCATGAGCTGCTGCTGGACCTCGGCGGTGGATCCGGCGCATACTGCATCGCCGCCGCCCAGGCGAACCCCAACCTCCGGGCCATCGTTTTCGATCATAAAAATGTGTGTGCGGTTGCAGAAGATTTCATAGCCAAAGCCGGGCTTTCGGACATGGTAACCACTCATCCCGGAGATTTCACCAAAGACCCCTTCCCCGGCCGGCCCGATGTAATACTTATGGCCAGCAACCTGCCCGGCTACGGCAGCGAGCAATGCAGGGCCATCTTCAAGAAGGCCTTCGATGTCATGAAACCTGGAGGGACTTTCATAGTAATTTCAGAGACTCTCCATGATGACAGGAAGGGCCCACTGGAGCCGGCAATGTGGGCGCTTGCAGAAGCGCTTTCGAACAGCACCGGCCGAGGGCACACAGAGAGCGAGGTCTGCCAGTACCTCAGAGACGTGGGGTTCGTGGACGTGTCCATTACCGAGTTTATCTCCGGCATACTCACCAGAGCCACCGGCGACAAACCCTCTTGATTCAGCATGCACCAGGCAGCAAAAGGAAGCCTGTTTCCGATATTACAGGCACGCGGCTACTCTATACCCAGCACGATTACTATATCAAAAAGTTGATGATCCTTTAGCTTTACCACATCCTGTTCGCCCGGTATCTTGTGAGCCAGTTCGATGGCTTCCTTCTTTTTATCTTCTCTATAATAAATGGTGGTGCGGGCCCAATCGAAACTGTCGGCGTTATCCGTCTCCTCGACTTTATAGTTCATGGCCTCCAGGGTCTTGACAAATTGAGCGGCAGCGCCCTGAATACCGTTGCCGTTGAGAATTTTGATCCTTAAACCCTCATAAGGTTTCCCTCTTTGTTCCTGTTCCGACGGCGCGGTCCGTGCTACCCGCCCCCGGGAAATGGGTGGAGGAGATGACGGTTCAACCGCAGGTTTGGGGGGAGTCGGGCTGGCCGGGGGCGCTTGAGCAGCCGGTTTGACTGGAAGCTTTTTGGCAATCGGCCTGGCCGGAAGTTTTTTGGGGGACTGCCTGGCTGGAGGTTCTTGCGAAGCCGGTTTCGATGGAGGCTGCGTCTGTTTCGCCACTTTCACAGGAGCAGCAGAAGCTTCCTCGCGGGGAGCAGCCGGCGGTTTCTTTTTTACAGGATGCGGGCCTTCCAGTAAAGCAAGTTGCTCTTTGTAAAAAGCATCGTCCGGGGCCAACCTGCTGGCCATCTGGAGAGATTTTACCGCCTCTTTTAGATTTCCCGCTCCTTTGTAAATTGTGGCCAGGGTATGATAATAAGCGGCGTTAGATGGCGCCAGTTCGATGGCCCTCTTGGCATGCTCCATCGCATCATCGACCTTCTTCCTGTCTTTTATCAAGAGTAAGGCCAGGTTATTGTGTGCCATGTGGAAATCGGGTGCTATTTCAATGGTTTTCCGGTATGCCTTCTCAGCGTCATCGCTCCTCCCCAGAGCGGTATATACCCGCCCCAGATTGTAGTAAGTCTCAGTCAATTTCGGTTCCAGGCTGGCAGCCTTTTCAAGAGAGGCCGCCGCCTCTTCGTTGAGGTTCAGTTTGTTCTGGCTCAAACCTAGGTAAAAATATGAAAAGGCGCTGTCGGGATTAAGTTTCAGATCCTGCCTGAACTCTTGTATGGCTCCCTTGTAACGGCCCTTGTCGAACAGTCCGAGGCCCTTCTCGTAATATTCGTCTGTGGTGACCTGAAAAATGGTGTAGCCCAGAGCCGTTTCTACGGCGCCGGTATGTTCACCCGGTTTGAGTCCACCGAGCGCCTCCCTCAGCTCAGGTTTTAACCTGTTAATGTCCACCGTGCCTATATGGCCTCCGCGGCCTGCATTTGGACCTACTGATATCTCCCGGGCAAGCTTAACAAAGGAAGCCCCGCCCTCGAGGGCATTCAGCACACCCTGGGCGTCTTCCGTGTTTTTGAGAACGATCATACGCAGCTTGATCAATCGACCCGAACGGCTTTCCTTGCCCGATTGAGAGGCTGTTTCAGCTCTTCCGGCCGTGTTAGTAGCCATAATAAGCGAAAAGATTAGTACGAAGATATGTATACGCACAGGTGAAAAACCCTCAAATTGTTTGAGCTGCCGCCTTAAGGAGCTTTAAATCATTATACCAGAAGGTGAAGAGTTTTCAATCAAACTCGGCTAATATTAACATGTAGAGAGGCGCCTGAACCATTTAAACCTTGACAAATTCACGCCTGCTGCGCTACCTTTATTTTACGCGTTCCTCAGGATTCTTCTCTGGTGGGGCTGTGGCGCAGTTGGGAGCGCGCATGACTGGCAGTCATGAGGTCACGGGTTCGACCCCCGTCAGCTCCACCATAAAATCAGCCTCGCTCAAGCGCCAAACCCGCGTAAACCTCCTGACAATTACAGCAAAATTAAAATCCTCGGTAGGTTTATTACTAGGAGTCTGTCGGAGAACCAGTCATTTTAAGTTGGGTTAATTTAGGAT
>CAYVLI010000207.1:0-5375 GCA_964452105.1 uncultured Nitrospinota bacterium | reverse complement strand
GGAAAACAAAATACTCTTCCTGGACGCCATCTCTCAAACCGCGGCTCTCACCGGCGCGAAAGGGCATCGATATGTTGCCAGGTCCACAACAAACACCACCGTATTCGGGAGGTCCGGAGCTATCTTCGTGAAAGACAAGCCATGGAAAAAATATTACACCATAGGGCCGGACTATGAATACGGACACCGTGCGATAGAGGATTTCACAAGCTACCTCAAGAAGCTTAAACCGGACGTGGAGATAATCGGCGAGGCGTGGCCCAAATTTGGCGCGAGAGACTTCAGCTCATACATAACCGCCATCATGGAAGCCAAGCCGGATGCGGTCGTAAGCTCGCTATGGGGTGGCGATGCTATCGCCTTCATCAGGCAGGCCAAACCTTACGGGTTCTTCCAAAAGGTTCACTACATAAACTTCGCCGCCGGCGACCTGGACGTGGTAACGGCCATGAAGGGAGAGATGCCGGAAGGAATATACGCATCCGCCTATTATCTCCCCTACTTCCCCAAAACACGGGAGAACCTCGACTTCGCCAGGAAATACAAGGAGCGCACGGGAGAATATGCCAGCAACGGAGCGCTCTCTGGTTACAACGCCATAAAGTTCCTGGCAGCAGCAATAAGGAAGGCCGGTTCAACAGATACGGAAAAGGTCATAGACGCCCTCAGGGGGTTAACCATTAATACCCCCATAGGACCGATTACCATCAGGAAATTTGACGGACAGAGCACCGCTCCATACATGTGGGGGATCACGGCAAACTCCCCGGACTATCCCTTCGCTATCCTCAAGGATATAGTGATAATTCCCGGCGAAAGAGCCCTGAGGAGCAAAGAGGAGGTGATGAAGGCCAGGGGTAAGTGAGAACAATCTGGGGATGCCCGCCGAATACTAATGCAGAGTTGGATGTGACATCGGTTCGGGTATAGCATTACTGACGAAGAAATCTGAGGCCCTTCGCCGGCGCAGCAATCGGGGAAGGGCCTTAAAAATCCGTTTCTTTCTGACTACCGCGAAAGTGAAGGATTAAAACTCATGGTGTTGCCGGAGTGGCTTCATTCTGGTTCTTTTATTCTGACGCAGGCGCTTAACGGCCTCGCCCTGGCTATGGCTCTTTTTCTCATAGCTTCGGGCCTTTCGCTTATTTTCGGTGTGGTGGGCGTTCTCAACTTCGCTCACGGTTCTTTCTATATGCTGGGGGCGTATGTGACCTATACCATCGCCCTCCGTTTCGTAAACGCACCGGGGCTCTTCTGGGTAGCCATAGTTGGGGCTTCGCTCGCCGTAGCGTGTATAGGCGCCGTTATAGAGCGGCTCTTCCTGCGCAAACTCTACAAGCGTGACGTGCTTTATCAACTCCTCTTCACCTACGCTTTCGTCCTCATTTTCAGCGATTCCGTAAAGATGCTCTGGGGGCCTGAATATAAGTCCGTCCCGCGGCCGGCCATGCTGTCGGGCTCGGTGTTTGTCCTGGGGCGCGATTTCCCCAGTTACTACATCATAATTCTCATTTTAGGTCCTCTGGTGGCTCTTGCCTTCTGGGCGGTATTACATAAGACGAAGTGGGGACGCATAATTCGAGCCGCTTCCTCAGACAGGGAAATGGCGAGTGCGTTGGGAATAAACATACTATCGCTTTATACGGGGGTTTTCTTCCTGGGTTCGTGGCTGGCCGGTTTCGGTGGCGCTCTGTGGGCGCCGGTGGGAGCGTTGAGCCCGGGGATGGACGTGGAGATAATAGTCGAATCATTCATCGTGGTAGTGGTGGGAGGCCTGGGAAGCATGTGGGGCACTTTCCTGGCTGCAATTATACTGGGCGAGGTTACCTCTTTCGGAATTCTGGTGCTGCCCAGGCTGGCCATGGTATTTATTTATATACTTATGGCCGTGGTGCTGATAGCGAGGCCCTGGGGCCTTCTGGGAAAACCTTCGGCATGAGGTTAACCAAAAATGTTCTCGCCCTCGATTAATCAGGAGAACCGCTTTGCGGGGGAGTATTTCGAATTCACAGGGTAAACGGATTACACTTCTACTGCTAACCTGGGTCATAGTCCTGGTATTGCTGATGCTCATTCCCTCCCTGGTCTCACGGTTCTACGTCTATCTGGCCACAGAGATACTCATCATGGCCCTTTTTGCGCTGAGCTTCAACGTGCTCCTGGGCTATACCGGGTTAGTCTCTTTCGGCCATGCAGCCTATTTCGGAATAGGGGCTTACACGTGCGGGCTTCTTCTTACGAAGGCGTCGTTGCACACGGCGCTGAGCTTGACGGCGGCCCCCATACTCAGCGGTCTGGCCGCGCTGGTTATAGGCTATTTCTGCTTGAGACTCACGCACATATACTTCGCCATGCTCACGCTGGCTTTCGCCCAGATAGTGTGGGCCGTAGCATTCAAGTGGTACGGCTTCACGGGCGGCGATAACGGGCTGGTGGGGGTGCCGGTGCCGGAGTTGCTTTCCTCGCCCAGGAACTACTATTATTTCACTCTTGCCGTAGCGGTCCCCGCAGGCTTGGTGCTCTGGAAAATAATCAACTCACCGTTCGGCCAGACGCTCAAGGCCATACGGGAGAACCCTGACCGCGTAGAATTCATAGGTGTAAACGTAAGAAACTATCAGTTGATCTCTTTCGTGATCGCAGGCGCCTTCGCAGGTCTGGCCGGCGGCCTGTACAGCATATTCAACCGCAGCGTGTTCCCCGACTTCATCTTCTGGACGAAGTCCGCCGACGTGATCCTCATGACGCTCCTGGGAGGAATGTACACATTCGTGGGGCCTGCGGTGGGAGCAGTAGTGCTGCTCTACCTGGACCAACTCATCACCTCTTACACGGAGTACTGGCCCATGGTGCTGGGAATTACTCTTTTGCCGTTGATTTTCTTTTTCCCCGAAGGGATCATGGGGCTGGTGCAGGCAAGGCTCTTCAAAAAAAGTATCGAGAAAGAAAGAGGAAGCTGAGCAGACACCATCATTTCGAAAGCAGTTCTACATTATACTCGCTCATGTTCGGCAGGAAAGCAGGGTATGCTAAAAATAGAGGGTTTGATTAAGAGCTTCGACGGCTTCGTGGCCGTCAACAAGGTGAGCCTGGAGGTAGAAAAAGAAAAGCTCTGCTCCATAATAGGTCCCAATGGGGCCGGCAAGTCCACCTTTTTCAACCTTATAACCGGGCACCTGAAGGCGGACAGCGGCCGCATCATTTTCAAGGGCGAGGACATCACCGGCCTTCCGCCGCACAGGATCTGCCGCAAGGGGATAGGGCGGTCCTTTCAAATCACGCATATATTCCCAAGGTTGACGGTCTTCCAAAACGTGCAGTCGGCGGTGTTATCGCACCGCAAGAAGAGTCTGGACTTCTTTTCAAATGTCAAAAGGCTGGTGCGGGACGAGACCTTCTCCATTCTCGAAAGCGTGGGCCTGTCTGATAAAGCCGACATGCTGGGAGGGAACCTGGCGCACGGGGACCAGAAGCAGCTCGAGCTGGGAATAGTCCTGGCGCTGGAGCCTGAGTTGTTGCTGCTGGATGAGCCTACGGCCGGGATGTCCCTTAAGGAGACCACGAACACGATCGACCTCATAGGGAGGATAGCCAGGGAGCGAGGGCTTACCCTGCTTTTCACGGAGCACGATATGAATGTCGTCTTCTCCATTTCCGAAAGAATAACGGTGCTGCATCAGGGCATGGTGATAGCGGAAGGCAGCCCTGGGGAAGTGAGGGCCAACGAAGACGTTCAGCGCATCTATCTGGGGGAGGACGCATGATCCTGGAGGTTGAGGGTATCGATACCTATTACGGTATCAGCCAGATACTCTTTGATGTGTCCATGAAAGTGGACGAGGGTGAGGTGGTCTGCCTGCTGGGCAGGAACGGGGTGGGCAAAACCACCACCATGCGCAGCATCATCGGTCTTACTCCACCAAAAAAGGGAAGGATAACGCTCAGGGGGGATGATATTACCGGTGAACAACCCTTCGCGGTGGCTCAACGCGGCGTGGGGTACGTACCGGAGGACCGCAGGATTTTTCCGGACCTCACCGTCTGGGAGAATCTGCAGGTGGCCCAAAAAAAGGGTGTCTCCTCGACACAGGAATGGACGGTTGAAAAAACCCTGGAGCTTTTTCCCCTTTTGAGGAAACTGGTTACCAGGAAGGGAGGCTACCTGAGCGGAGGAGAGCAGCAGATGCTCACCATCGCCAGGGCGCTGATGGGTAACCCCGACATACTGCTCCTGGATGAACCGTCTGAAGGTCTTTCGCCGCTTATAGTAAGTGAGCTGGGCCGTCAGTTAGAACTATTGAAGTCTGAGAAAATGACCATTCTCCTCTCCGAGCAGAACACCAAGTTTGCCATGAAATTATCCGACAGGGTTTACGTCCTGGAAAAGGGCCGGGTAAAGTTCGATGGCCCCATCAAGGAATTCGAGCAGAACGACCAGATAAGGAAGGAATACCTGGGCGTTTAATCAGCGCCATCAAGCCGCATCATACCAGTTATTACTACGCTGATTTCCCCTCCCCTAACGAGGATAAGTATTAACTTAAAGCTACCGCTCTGCTGTCGGGTCTCCGCACCCGATAGCATTTGAACCTGCCAGGTTCGGAGACCTGGCAGCACGACAATAATCAAAACTAATCGCATTCCACATTAAGTCAGCGCCATTGCCCCTGGCGAGGATAGCCGGCCTGAAATATCAATACCGGAAGACGAAAGAGGGAATCGCCCCCTATCTTCCACTCACATAGCCCTTTATAATACGACCAAACTTCTTCGCCATAAATGCGAGGGGCGATGCGCGCTTCGTCTTTACCTGTTTCGTCCCGGGAAGCTCTCCAGAAACCGGGCGAAGCGGCCCTCCAATATGGCTTCCCTGGCCCCTTCCAGCGCTCGGTTGTAGAAGCGGATGTTATGGATGGTGTTCAGCCGGGCTCCCAGTATTTCGCCTGACATCAAAAGGTGGCGCAGGTATGCCCTGGAGTAGTTACGGCAGGTATAGCAGTCGCATGAGGGATCAAGCGGGTTCTCGTCCCGCTGATATTTCTGATTCTTTATGACTACCCGCCCTTCGCTGGTGAACAGGCCGCCGTTTCTGGCGTTGCGGGTGGGCATAACGCAGTCGAACATATCCACGCCGCAGGCCACGGCCTCAAGCACATCCAGAGGAGTGCCGACGCCCATGAGATAGCGCGGTTTGTTCACAGGGAGGAAGTCCACGGTATGGGATAGTATCTCACGGGTGAGCCCCTTGGATTCCCCCACGTTGAGGCCGCCCACGGCGTAACCCTCAAAGTCCATGGTCATCAGCTCCCTGCAGCAGCGCTCTCGCAGCTCCTTGAACATGCCTCCCTGCACGATGCCGAAAAGCGCCTGGTCGT
>CAYVLI010000206.1:0-5381 GCA_964452105.1 uncultured Nitrospinota bacterium | reverse complement strand
AATTGATCTTAAATCGAAAACCCCGATGGTAGGTCGAAAATTGGGGTAACTCCTGAATATCCTATTATGTTGACAGACAGAAGTTATCACCCAGAAAAAGGCAATCTATTTGGAAGAATAGGACGCAAAACCACCGGCCCGAGAGGGCAGCGGAGTTGCCTGGGAATGATGCTGCGGTTAAGAAACCGAATTCTTATACACCTATTCTTCGAGAAGAATAGGTGTTTTTTTGAATTAGGACTTATTTGAGAGCCATGCATAAACATTTTGTTAAAGCAAAAGAAGAGGGAATAACGTACATAGAGTTGCTGATATCGATGGCCATAGTATCGGTGGGGATAGCAGCAGCCAGCGGTATGTTCTTGACAGGAGTGCATGGAGACAATTTCAGTAATAGTATGTCCACGGCTATCACCCTTTCGCAGGACGCTATGGAAGTCATTAAAAATACTACATACAAAGATATAGCCGGCTATCAACAGGATTACGGCTCGATATCCGGCTATTCGAATTTTAAGAGAGTGGTGGCAGTTACGGCCGATTCTCCTGAGGCGAATATGAAGAGCGTCACCATTACAGTAAGCTGGATGGGATCGGACAGAGAGCATAAAGTAACATTCCGAAGCATAGTAGCAATGAGGTAGGTTTCAGTATGTGGTCTTCGGATTCAAAAATGCGAGGAGGAACAGAGGGTTTTACCCTCATCGAGGTACTGATAAGTATATCGATTTTCAGCATTGTCTTACTGGCTATTTTCAACTTATACATATCTTACTATAAGAATTACGGTGTCCGTGAGCAGATAGTGAGGATGAATCAGCGCTCGAGAATTATAAGAAGCATTCTCACCAAACAGGTACAGATGGCTGGTTACGCTATAATACAGTCTTTCAGCATTATCCCGGGTGATGGCGGCGCCGGAGGCAACCCCGATTCCATATCCATAATCGCCAACTTCACGGATACTCCTTATGCCATAGTGACCAAAGATATGCCGGGCACGGCCTCAGTGGTCGATGTGGATACAATAGCTAATTTTGCAGTGGGTGATCTGGTGGTAGTCTCCGACGGCGCGGATTACATAGTAGTGCAGTTGACAAAACTTCTACCCTCGCTCAAGATACAGTACAATCCCTCTTCAGATTTTAACTATCCCTCAGGGCTCGGAAAGACATATCTCAAGGACATAAGCACGGTCACCAAGATAGGGATAATGTCATATTCCATAGATACTTCCGATCCCGATAATCCCAGGCTCATGCGCGACCTTAACCAGGGAGGCGGTGCAGAACTCCTGGCCGAGGGTGTGGAGAATATGCAGATACAGTATGTGCTGAACAACGGAACGACTGTGGATTCGCCCACTTCGGCTCAAATTCAGGATATAAGACAGATAAATTTTACCCTGACGGTGCGGACTAATAAACCGGATTCCGACTATTCAGGCGACGGCTACAGGAGAAGGATCGTCCGGTTCAGCGTCTATATTAGAAATTCAGGGATATGAATTTTATGAAGGATGATTCTGAACAAGAAGGAACGATGATAGAAGACACGAAAAAAAAGTCGCTCGGCTCCGGGTCAGACCAGAAGGGGTTCATCGCGGCCATGAGCCTTGCCCTGTTATTTGCGCTTACGTTGATCGGTCTCAGCGCCCTGAATACTACCGAAGAGGAAATAGGTTTGGCCAGCACGGACAGGGACAAGGTCGCTGCTTTTTATGCAGCGGATGGCGGCGCAGAGTACGGGTACAGGAAATTGGCCAACCTGCTGGCCAACAGCATTTCCGTTACCCAATCCACGCTGGATGGCTTGAGTTCTCCGACCATCAGCGGTTTTAGCTTTTCCGGCGCACGATTCAGCATCACCCAGGGCGCTTCGACGACTGGCCAGATAGCCAGCGGTCAATTCATGGGCCTCAACGCAACCGATCAGGCATTTGTCATTGTATCCAATCCGGTAAGCTCCGGTACAGGTGTCTCCGCAGAGGTGGATATGACCGTCACAGACCACCTCATTCCCGCTTTTCAATTCGGTCTTTTTTACGAAAACGACCTGGAGCTGTTCCCCGGCCCTAATATGACCTTTGCGGGAAGGGTGCATTCCAACGGCGACCTTTATGTAGGCGCCAACAGCACCCTGACCTTCGATTCCGTGGTGACATCGGCGGGAAATATTTATCACAAGCGCAAAGATAACGGGACCATCCCCGGTGGAAACGTTCGCATAAAAGACGGCGACGGTGTTTACCAGAATATGACTTTCGACAGCACCGACCCGAACTGGAAGGCAAAAGCCATCGATACCTGGGACAGCAATGTGAAAGACAGCAGCCATGGCGTGACACAACTCGCCATACCCATACCCACGGGAGATGAAGCCGAAGATATAATCGAGCCTCGCGAACCGGACGATGACGCCACCGCTAAATCTGTCAAGTATGATTGGAAGGCGGACTTGAGAATAATCGACGGTGTAGCTTACGATAACGATGGCTTTATAATCGATATGACATATGAAGACCCCTCCAACCCCGGTACCTATATTAGCCCCCTTTCCACAAGGACCATGTATGATTATCGCGAGACAAAATGGGTCACTGTTACCGATATAGACGTTTCAAGACTGATTGAAGGGGGCAAGACGCCCACCAACCGCATAATTTATTTTTCAAACACTACAGCAAATACCGCCGTTCGTCTCGTAAACGGAAGCACCCTCCCTACGGGAGGCATTTCGCTTGCTTCCGAGAATCCCGCGTATATAAAGGGTGATTATAATACTGTAAACTGGCAGCCGGCCTCGGTGCTGGGTGACGCAGTGACCATACTTTCCAATAGTTGGAACGACGCAAACAGCAATAAGCCGCTATACAAAAGGGTGGCGACCAATACGACGGTCAACGCCGCTATCGCCACCGGTAACACCAAGACTACCTGGGGCAACTATAACGGCGGTGTGGAAAACGTGCTCCGTTTCCTGGAAAAGTGGTCAGGCAGGACCCTCACCTACCGAGGCTCAATTTTATGTTTGTGGTACAGCGAAAAGGCTACAGGCCCATGGAAGTACGGCGGCAACAATTATACTGCGCCGGTTAGAGACTGGGGTTTCGATTCACGCTTTCTAACTGCTGCCAACCTCCCGCCTGGCACTCCCGTCATACGGAGCGTCGAAATGTACAAGTGGTATCGGAAGTAAAGATACCAAGGCATCTCATTCAGGCGTCGCCTATTTTAGATGTCCTGCCTGTTTTTACCGTCCAATTGTTTAAGACAGAGAATTATTGTATTATTTTAAATGTTGTAATTATCTGCTTGAGATTTTTGGAGGGTGAAAATTTATGAGAACGTTTAGATGGATGTGCATGGCTGCAATGGTAGTTGTTGTGGTTTTCACTATGGCCGTTGTTTCCGTAAGAGCGGAAGTGGGGCTCAAGGTGGAGGATAGCTCCGGCGGCGACAGCGTACGAGTGCCCATAACTATTTCCTCTGCTGCGGGTGTGACAGGATTGCAGTTCAGGTTCAACTTCGATCCTGCAGTGCTGAGCGTTGCCGACGGCAAGCTCTTGACCCTCGGAGAGACGGCCAGTGGTTGGAATGCTCAAACCAACCATGGGGAGGGCTGGATCACTGCGGTGATGTTCAATCCTCGCCTGAAACCCATGAAAAAAGAGAGCGGCGTCATCGGTTACATAGCGTTGAAAGTGAATAAGTCCTCGGCGGAGGGTGGAAGCTCTCCGCTGCGGCTGACGGGTGTGGTCATCGCCGACAACAAGGGGAACGCCATGCCGTTTACCATTTCTAATGGAACCTTTACCAGGAAGCCGGCGTCGGCGCCAGAGGTTAACAAACCGGAAAGATAAGAGTTAAGAGTAATGAAAAATAGGGCTGATATTCTGATTGCTGGAGTAGCGGTGGTCCTCCTCGTGACCATTTTTCTTCCTCGGGGGGTGCAGGGAGAGCTCCCGGCGCCGGATGCCGTCAAGCAGAGGGCGGTCGCATCTGAAAAGGTTTTTAAGAAGTTCAAAGAAGCACATGGAAGCAAATGGGAACTGAAATTAGATAAGAAGACGGGCCTCCCCAGGGCCCTTTACGGTTCCGAATACCGGAAATTGCCGGGGAATCCGGAAGAGGCGGCTGAAAGCTTCCTGGAAAAGAACAAGGAGTTGTTACTGCAAAAAAAGGATATCTCGGACCTCCGTGCCGAGAAGGTGAAAAAAGGCTTCAAAACGAGCCATGTAAGGTTTCAGCAATACTATAAGGGCGTTAAAGTGTTCCTTTCCGGTGTGGATGTGCACATGCGGAAGGGCGGCAAGATTCACTACGTAACCAGCAGCTACAAACCCCTGGGAAATATAGATATCAGGCCTTCGGTGAGTCTGGAGAAGGCGCTGGCTAAAGCGATGGAGGATATCGGCGTAGCAGGAGAGCTGCGTGGAGATGCTCAGGCGGAGCTGGTCATTTATCCCACCGGCGACCGAAACGCCCTCTCCTGGAAGCTGATAATTCCCGCGAACGAACCTTTCGGCACATGGCTGGTGATGGTCGATGCCAGGAGCGGGGAGGTGCTGTTCAAGCAGGATATGCTTCGCCATTACAAGAGAAAATGACATGAACGGTTCCCCCGCCTGGAAAGAAAAATCGAGGAAGGTAGGCCTCATCCCCGTCATATCTCTGGCACTGCTTGCGACAGTTTTGATGATATCCCGTGCATACGCCGTGGATATCGAAGGAGACGATCCTCTCACCGCCCTGCCTGTTCTGGTAGGTGTTGAAGTCAACGCAAACCTGGAGACGGTCGATGACATAGATTTCTTCAGCTTCGATGCCCAGGCGGGCGCCTCCTATCACCTGGAGACAATTTTGGGCGCTCTCGCGGATTCTGTTTTGACCCTCTACGACAGCGACGGCGTCACACCGCTGGCTTTCAATGATGACTGCGGGCCGGGATTTGGGGCTACCCGGCGCTCATGCATCACTTACACTTTTACGGCAGGAGGTATTTATTATCTTGAGGCGGCAAGCTGGGCCAACTGCTGCTCGGGAAGCTACTCCCTGCTGGTGAGTGAGCTTACGTATCCAGCGGGAGACGATCACGTAAACGTTCCCTCACCAGGGGCTACGCTTATTGTCGCAGATGGTCAACAGGTTCCAGGTACGCTGGAAATCCCCGAGGACGTGGATTTCTTCAGGTTCGATGCTCAGTCGGGCCAGCGCTTCTATTTTGAGGTTGTCCCTAATGTCCCTAATGGCCTCGTGGATTCCATACTGACTCTGTATGACAGGGATGGCTTTCACATACTCAAAATGAACGACGACTGTAACGATTCAGCTGCTTATTCCTGTTTGGACTATACTTTCCCTGTATCGGGCACATATTAC
>CAYVLI010000205.1:3835-5390 GCA_964452105.1 uncultured Nitrospinota bacterium | reverse complement strand
ATCGTAATCATATTCTTTATATTTCTGGCGGTCTTTTTCCAGGCGCCCCTGGAAGAAATGGCGGATAAAGCTCTCACTCCGAACCCCTCGAAGGCGCCCTGGTACTTCGTGGGACTACAGGAGCTCCTGGTATATTTCGATCCCTGGGTCGCAGGGGTGATGATACCCCTACTGATAGTTGTAGGGCTGATGCTTATCCCGTATCTGGACACCAACCCCGAAGGAAATGAAGAGTACACTTTCAGGAAACGGAAGTTCGCTGTAATTACTTTTACGGCCGGTTTGTCCTTATGGTTCATAATGATGTCCATAGGATATTTCCTGAGAGGTCCCGACTGGCAGCTATACTGGCCCTGGGAGAGCCATGAAACGGCTGGAAAGAGCGTAGAGGTGTATCGAAGTCTCCCCGTTTACTGGGGAGTAATCGCATTAGCCCTCTATTTCGGCCTGGGAATCTACCTGCCGGCCAGGCTCAAGGGTGGTCTTCTTCAGAAGCTCGGCAGGGCGCGCTATGCTATCCTTATGCTGCTAATTCTGCTGATGGCCGGAGTGGTATTGAAGATAGTGTTGAGGCTCGTATTCAACATCAGGTATGTCCTTACCACTCCCTGGTTCAACATTTAACTTCAATAGCTAAGCGTCATGAACAGACTTTTCGCCATAGTGGGTATCGCTTTAGCGGTTACAGTGGTCCTGGTAATAAGGCAGGAGCGCGGAAAGGAGTGGGTGCGCTATCAGAGGACTTTCGTTCAGGAGCAGCGCTGCACCGCAGGCATCGAGCTGAAGCAGGCGCAAGCCCCGGAGGGCAAGGAGCAGGTTGCTGTGAGGCATAAGCAGCAGTTGCTGGCCAGAGTACCCGAGATGAAGCAAATCTATATCAAGGACCTGAACCTGGCCGATCGGTGCGTGACCTGCCATCTGGGGATTTCAGATACCGCGTGCGCCGGAGAGGAAGAGCCTTTCAATAGTCATCCCGGTAATTTCCTCAAGGATCACCCGCTTGAAAAATTCGGTTGTACGTCCTGCCACGGCGGCCAGGGGCTGGCCACAACCATGAAGGAAGCTCATGGGGAAGCAGAGAGTTCCGTGAGTCCCAGGCTTCCCATGCGCTACGCCTATGGATACTGCGGCCGCTGTCATAAGGAATCAGGCTTTAGGGCGGCGCCTCAATTGACTGAAGGGAAACGCCTGTTCAGGAAACTGGGCTGCCCATCCTGTCACGAGGTCAAAGGTTACGAAGGTTTCCAGAAGGCCGGTCCCGCGTTATCCCTTGTCGGAACCAAGGTAAGAGAGGATTGGCTGGAGGAGTATCTCCTTTCCCCGAAGAAGTACTGGAAAAAAGGCGCCATGCCCGATTACAGATTTCAGAGGGAACAGGCCAGGGCCATCGCCACCTTTATGATGACCCTTAAAGGCAAGAGTCCGGCGTCGAGAGCTGACGACGAACTGGAGGGCTATAAGCCTTCGATAGAAAACGGGAAAAAACTCTTCTCGGATGCGGGTTGTCTGACCTGCCACGACGTGCAGGGTCTATATTACGACGGGTTCGATGAGG
>CAYVLI010000205.1:0-3735 GCA_964452105.1 uncultured Nitrospinota bacterium | reverse complement strand
AAAATCCGCCGGGCGCAGGCCGCAACCTGCCCAACTGGCTATACGCCAAGGTTATGACGCCGCACACCTTCCGACCCGATACCGCCAAAATGCCATACCCCAACATAAACAACCCCGAGGCGGATGCCATAGTTACATACCTGCTCACCATCACCGAGGACTCTTTCCCGGAAAAATACATCGTTCGGGATGAGGGCCGGCCGCAGAGGCTTTATCCTCTGGGCGGGATGGTGAAACAGATGTTCGATGAGTTCAAATGCCTCTCCTGCCATCCCCTGGGAACTGCCGGGGAGCTCATAGGGCCTCAGCTCGCATTCGAAGGGAACAGGGTCAGCAGAAAATGGATTGAAAACTATCTGGAGAAACCGACGATAATACGCCCATCGCTGGCAGCCAAAATGCCCAAATTCAAATTCACCAGGGAAGAGAGAGAAAGGCTTGCGGAACACTCCAGCCATATCCTGCTGGACGACCGCATTAAAGAAAGCGACTCCCATGGCGTTAACGGATATAAAGGCGATGAGCTTGAAGGCAAAAAGCTTTTCAGCAGGAAGCTGGCCTGCATCGCCTGTCACCGAATCGAGGGAAAAGGCGGCATGGTCGGGCCGGACCTTACCAGGGCCAGGGAGCGATTGAAACCGCAGTGGCTGCGTCTCTGGCTGAAGGACCCGCGGAGTTTTCTGCCTCGGGTAAGGATGCCCGATTTCGGTCTTTCGGATGAGGAGATTGCCTCTCTCGCGGGTTACATACTCGCACGGAAATCTGATGCGGCGGCGCCCGAGGAACGCCAGGTGCTGGGCAAACCGGAACAGATTGTGGAGGAGGACCTCCTCGCTTCCATAGAAATACCCAGGCGCAAGTTCGTGCCGGGCGAGTCCACCTTCATGCGATACTGCACCCCCTGCCACGGCGAAAACGGCGACGGCAAGGGTTATAACGCTCAATTCCTGCCGCGCGAACCGCGCAACTTCACCGATGCGGAGTACATGAGCAAGAAGAGCGACGAGGACCTGTTAAACGTCATCTCCGGTGGCGGAATGAGCGCAGGCTTATCTTTTCTGATGCCTCCCTGGGGCCGCACCCTCGACCAAGAGCAGATACGAAGCGTCATATCTTACATCCGAAGTTTTGCAAGCTCTCCTTAAGAAAAAAAGCTCGTACGGTTAATCCGCAACTCACATTCACACGTCTAATAATCTTGAATCCCTTGATTTGAAATAACAGGGGACACCTATCAGGAAAAAAAGTTATTCCAGACACACTCGATGAAGCAATGGAGGTGAAGATGAAAAACAAGTACCGGAAACTTGTCCGATTAGCTGCATTAGTAGCATTGGCCGTCATAGGTTTCGCTTTTTCGGGCACGGATGTAATGGCTCAGCCGCAGAAAGGGGCCCTTACCAGAGAAGATAGCCAGGGCGTGGCCTGGGTTACAATCACTTACCTGAACCCCATGAAAGGTCTGGACGAAAAAGAGTTGGTGTTTGATGTAGGCATGGGGACCCACTCGGTGGACCTCGACAGTTATGATTTTGCGGAGGTAATGTTCTTAAGAGACGATAAAGGCGCCACCTACAAGGCCATCGGCGCCGAAGGGCTCAAGGGAGGCGGGCATCACCGCGGGGGTACGGTGAGATTCTCCGGCGTGAGGGAGGATGGAACGAACATCCTTCAGGGCGCAAAATATTTCGAGATACTGGTCAAAGGGGTGGCCGACGTGCCGGAGAGGGTCCTGCGCTGGGAACTGCCCATCCAGTGAGACCATTTCCGGCGACACCCGATTCTTACTCGGTAAAAACTTTAATCCAAGAGGTAAAACTCAACATGAAACGTTTGACTAAGGTACTGGCCGTTGGAGTTATGGCCGCCGGTCTGCTTCTCAGTCCAGGCAGAGCGACGGCCGAGAAGGAAGGCCTCGCGGGAAGCATTTACATAGCGATGGGGCCTTCCAGGCAGGTCAAGGTGGTGGATGTGGCTACCAATAAAGTCGTGAAGACCATGGATATCGGACGGGAAGCACACGGAGCCGGCGTCACACGGAACGGCAACACCGCCCTGGTGGCCAGTATCAAGGAATCCGACCTGCTCACATTCGTGGACACCGCAACGGGGAAGATAACAGGGACGCTCGCACTTGGGAAACCGTCGCACCACGTGGCGGTCAGCCCCGATGACAAGATAGCTTACATCACCATGACGAAGGGTGGCGAACTGGTGGCCCTTTCCATCCCCGAGCGAAAGATCCTGAAGAGGATAACCGGCCTGGAAGGGCCCAACTACGTGGTCTTTTCTCGGGACGGTAAATACGCCTATCTTTCCGAGGCTCAGAACGATTCGGTGGTGGTGATATCCGTCCTGAATCCCGCGCACGAAATAGTAGGGAGAATAGACGTGGGCGAGATGCCGGACCATCTTGTAATCAGTCCGGACGGCAAATATCTTTACGCTGCCAACAATTTTTCCAATGACGTCTCGGTGGTGGATCTCTCGCAGAGGAAGCAAGTGGCCCTCGTACCGGCGGGCCAAGGCCCCCACGGGATAACCATTACCCCCGACGGCAAGAAAGTATACGTGAGCAATCGGGGCGGAGACACATTAACCGTCATCGACACGGCCACAAGAAAAGTGATTAACAACATCGCGGTGGGCAAGGGCCCCGGGCACGCCATATCCATAATGAAGGACGGCCATCCCATGGTTTACGTGAACTCCCTGGGGAAGCATGCGGTTCTCGTGGTGGATGCGGAAAGTGATGAGCTGTTGGATACCATTCCCATAGGGTCCGACCCTCATCAGATGGCCTATCGTCCCGCTAGATAAAATGAGGATCTGAACATGAAAACATGGCGAACTTTTATTCGCACAGGCATATTCCTGATCGCCGCCGCCTTCCTGCTGGCGTATGCTTCCGGCCGCGCTGCGGCGGCGGAGAAGACCTATCCCAATGCCCGCCTGCTGGTGGAGACCGAGTGGCTGGTGGAGCATCTCGATGATCCTTCGGTGCGCCTCGTGGACGTCAGGTCGGCCGAGGGTTACACTGCCGGGCACATCAAAAATGCAGTCAACATCCCAATCAGGCCGGACCTCTCCGCCACGATAGACGGCGTGAGGGGCATGGTGGCTCCTCCTGGGGTGGTGGAAGAAGCCTTAAGCAAGGCGGGCATAGACAAGGGAACGCATGTAATCGCCTATGACGCCTCCGGCGGCCTCTGGGCCGCCAGGCTTTTCTGGATACTCGAATATTACGGACACCAGAATGTGTCCCTTCTGAACGGCGGCATAACGAAATGGGCTGCTGAGAGCAGAGAAATAACCAGGGATGTCCCCGTTTTCAAGGAAGCGCGCTTCACGGCGAGTCCGAAGCCGGAACAGCTGGCCACGATGAAATGGATAAAGGAGAATATGGACAACGAAGGAGTGAAGCTCCTGGACGCCCGCTCTCACAAGGAATACGTCGGTGAGGACGTGCGAAGCGCGCGAGGCGGCCACATTCCGGGCGCTGTCAACCTGAACTGGGTGAAGACCGTAAGGGAGACAGACAAGACTTTCCTGCCCTACAGAGAGCTCAGGAATCTGATCTTCCTCACCGGGGCCAGGAAAAACAACGAAGTGGTCACATACTGTCAGACGGGGGTGCGAGGCGCTCAGCTCTATTATGTTCTGCGGCTGCTCGGGTACGAGAACGTCAGACTTTATGACGGCTCCTGGGAGGAATGGGGCAACGTCGATTCCGCA
>CAYVLI010000204.1:0-5398 GCA_964452105.1 uncultured Nitrospinota bacterium | reverse complement strand
GTAACGGGACGGGGCTGGTGATTAATTCCGAAGAGGAGGTGGATCGCCTCGCACCTCTTGAAAAAGTCGTGGTGGTGGCCCAAACTACCCAGGACGAAGAAAAATATAACCTCATAGTCAACAGAATCAAAGGCCGGTTCCCCGATGTAATTTCCTTCAACACCATTTGCGAGTCTACGCATCTAAGACAGCAAGAGGTGCGTAAAATGGCTGGCGAGGTGGACGCAGTCGTGGTCGTTGGGGGGAAGAACAGCGGCAATACCAGGCGGCTGGCTGAAATTTCCGGCAACTACGGCATACCTACATACCATGTGGAATCGGAGAAAGAGCTAAAACCGGAGCTGTTCAGAGATGTGAGCGTAGTCGGTGTAACCGGAGGCGCCTCCACTCCCGATTGGACCATACGACGGGTGGTGGAGAAACTTCACAGGATTAAAGGGCATAAGGAGCGCTCTCTTTTCAGGGGCTTTGAAAACCTGCTCCGGTTTGCATGTTTCTCGGGGATGTTCGCTTCTTTGTCTGCCCTGGGACTGCTTCTTGCGGCATCGGTGTTGGCGGGGGCTGAAACCTCCCTGACAATTTTCCTTGTTTGCGCCTTCTTCGTCTTCTCTCAGCAGACGGTGTTCAACCTTTCCAACATGGAGCGGATATCATTCATCAACCCCACAAGAGGGGAATTTATAAAGCGAAACCGCCTGCTTCTGAGGATACTTGCAGGGGTGACCTGCGCCATAGCTCTCTTACTTTCCCTGAAACTGGGAATAGCCGCCGCCCTGACGCTAATCTTCGCTTTCGCCCTGGGGATTACCTACCTCCTGAACAAGCCCCATGGAGACCGTAGTAACGAAGCAGAGAAGGCAGTTATACCCCTGAACTATTTCAAGGGGGGCGAAATTACCACTTCCATCTCATGGTCGCTGGCGCTTGGAGCGGTACCGGCCATTGCCTCGGATGCCGACTTTTTGCCGTCTCTACTTGCAGTCCTGGGCATATTTCTGGCGGCCCTGCTCAGGTTCATCCTTCTGAACACACGGAACCTTCAGACGGATAAGATGCTGGGAAGGATGACCCTGCCAGTTCGGCTGGGTGAAAAAAGAGTGAAAAGATTGATTTATAAGCTGATCGTAATGCTGGCCTCTCTAACGGCTGTCGCAGCAGCAGCGGGCGTTTTCCCCGCATGGGGATATCTCTTTGCCGCCCTCCCCTTCTATCTGCTGGTGCCATTTAAACTGAGGAGGGCTGACAACCTCTACCCGGACCACCGCTTCCTTGCCTCCCTGGACGCCTTTATGCTCCTCTACCTGGTACTGGCCCTGTTTAGCTTTGTGGTATAATGCACACTGCAGAAAGAGCCGGATGTAGCGATTTACAGTTGAGCTTGTTTTTAGTTTTACCCTCATCCATTCCTTATCGCAGGTGTTCATTATGGACAAGATAATCGATTTGCGGAGCGATACCGTCACCAAACCCTCACCCGGAATGCGCCGCGCCATGGCGGAAGCGGAGGTCGGAGATGACGTCTTCGGAGAAGACCCCTCTGTAAACCGTTTCCAGGAGAAAGCCGCATCCCTCTTGGGAAAGGAAGCCGCACTTTTCGTTCCCTCAGGAACCATGGCCAACCAGGTTGCAGTAAAATCGCACACTCAATCGGGCGATGAGGTGATAATGGAGAAGACCTCTCACCCTTATAATTACGAGTCGGGCGCACTGGCCGCCGTTTCCGGCGTCCAGGTCTGCCTGCTTGAGGGACGTCATGGTATCCTGACACCCGAACAGGTGGAAGAGGCCATCCGCCCATCAGATCACCATTACGCCCCAACGCGTCTGGTATGCCTGGAGAACACCCATAACCGAGGCGGGGGAACCATATACCCGATGGAAACTATTGAGGGAATAGCCCTGGTTGTAAAGAGAAATGGATTAGCCATGCACCTGGACGGCGCCCGCCTGTTCAATGCATGCGTTGCCACTGGTGTAAAGGCGACTGAATACGCAAAGTACTTCGACTCCGTTTCCTTCTGTCTCTCCAAGGGATTAGGGGCGCCCGTGGGATCTATTATCGTCGGGAGCGCAGAATTCATAAACCGGTGCCACAGGTTCAGGAAAATGCTGGGTGGAGGTATGCGCCAGGCAGGCATTCTGGCGGCCGCAGGAATTTATGCACTGGAGAACAATATCGAGCGGCTCGTGGAAGACCATCGCAACGCCGCCCTGCTGGCCGAGGCTCTGGCAGACTTAAAAGGCGCGAATATAGATTCATCTCGTGTACAGACCAACATAGTCTATTTCGATGTAGCGGGCGGGCGCTTCGAAAATGCAGCACAATTGACCGATGAATTAAAAAAACAGGGAGTATTGATGCTCGCCACGGCAAAATGCACCGTCAGGGCCGTCACCCACCTGGATGTGAAGGAGGAGGACATCTATCACGCCCAAAAAGCATTAAAAGCAATTCTGGGGTAACCCTCTTCATGGAAATTATCCGTCCGCCAACTTTTCAAGACTTCTAAGATGACCTTAAGTGAAGTTAGCGCGGAGGCATATTGCAATATGCTCATGCTCATCTTTTATGGAGGAACCAGAAGAGCTAAGTGAACAGTTTGACTCTGGGAAGCCTTATGCGGCCGGAGGCCATGCCTTCCTCGTATCCGTCCAAAATCGAGAGCATGGCTTCCCTCTCTTCAGGCAGTCTTCCATTTACCTCAGGAAAGTAATTGGAGTTATGGTCGCAGGTCAGGTAGCCGGATACGTCCAGTTTTTTAAGCAAAGCCCTTAACTCCGCTAAAATCCCTTCGGGGGTCTGAAGCTCGGCATACCCTTCCGGATAGAGTTTAATCTTCAACTTCCCCCGTCTTGCGTCGAACTCCTCGAAGGCAGGCGCCCCGAAGGCAAAGGCGAGCGTACGAATACGAGTAAAATGCGGCTCGATGGTATTGATGGCTTTGGCGCTTCCTTCGATGTGCTGCTCCCAGCGCTCCTGTCCTCCCAGGCCCAGCATTATATACTCCGAGAGCTCCATTCCTGATTCCACGACCTTGCGCCCGGCTTCGATCTGAGTGGCTGCATCGACGCCCTTTTGCATCAGATAGAGGACTTCATCATCTCCAGACTCCATACCCACATGCAGCCTGCCAAGCCCGGCCGCCTTGAGGCGTTTGAGTTCCTCAACCGATGAACGGCCGAGCGTCAGAGGGGTGGAGTAGCTTGTTACCCGCTCCAGTCGCGGAAAAGCGGAACCGATATACCGCAGGACATCTATCAGAGGGTCGATCCCCATCTCCAGGGCGTCTCCATCGCCGAGAAAGACTCTCCTGACATCAGGACCATATTGCAGTTGATACAGGTCCACGTCCGCCTTTATGTCCTCAACGCCGCGGATACTGAAATTTTGCCCGGAGTAAGCCGAGCAGTATACACACCTCTTCCAGGAACATCCCCTGGTGGCCCTTATCAGGAGGCTCTTGGCCTCGCTGGGAGGTCTTATTGCCACTGTCTCAGGAAGAATTCTGCCCATCCTCTCCATTATTTCTTTCAGTTTTTCTCTCTTTTTTTCGTCCGACATCCGGCGCCCGGTATTCTTTCAAATTTATTAAAATTATCTTTCCCTATTCCCTTGAGAATATATCACATTAAAATCACCCTCACAAAAATAGAGTGAAAACATGATGCAGCGACCCTCAAATCTGGTATATTGCTTCAGTGGGCAACTATTAATTAAATTATCCTTAAAAACTCTCTTCCCCATGAGGAGGAATGACATGAACGAAGAAAAGATGAAAAGCGCAGTCGAACTTGCCCTGGAGAGAACCGAGCGCATGGGTCGGCAAGCCAGGGCCGAGCAGGTTCCTCTGACCGAGGAGATGAAAAAAGAGATAGCCGATTTAGAAAAGGAGTACGAGGCCAGGAAAGCGGAAAAGGATATCATGCTCCAGGCGGAGCTTAAAAAGCTTTACCAGTTGCACCACCCGGTAGAAGCCGAGCAAATGGCCGCACAGGTCAAAGCAAAATTCGACGAAGACAAAAAGACCCTGCAGGAAGAGAAGAAAAATAAGATAGAAGCGATAAAGGATCGTGCAAGGAATTGAAAATGATGAACTGCTTCTTCAGTAATCGAATTTATTTAGTTCCTCGTCCAGCTTACGGGAGAGAGCGCTCTTCTCTCCCTCTGACATATCAATCGGAGAGACCTCTTCCGCTTCCGCCAGTTCTCCGCTCTTCTTCCAGACGCGAACAACAAGAAAAACCACGAAGGCCCCCACACCGATTAAGATAAAAGGCACTATCCATGCCAGCAGGTAGAAGCCCTTTTTGACCGGTGCGGCCCTGTATTCCTCGCCGTAAATTCCGATGAAGTAATCAGTAATCTGCTTTTTGGTCCAGCCAGCCGCCAGCTTCTGTTTTATCATGGTCCTCAGTTGTTCGCCTTCTCCGCTGGGGCAGTCCAACACCAGCCTGCCGGGGCAGGCCGGGCTCATCAACTCGCCCGCCACCTCCTGCCAGGTCGATTTTTTATCTCCCATGGCCGTCGATGCAGCGATAAGGAGAATCAGCGCGGCCGGTAAAATCCAAACGGCTTTGAATTTCATGCGACCCCTCCTCCGGGTCCGTACAAAAAATTTCTCTTTCTCTTATCTATTATGATTCCCTGCGATAAAAATTGCCAGTTGTGCATATCCATTTTATCAGCCACCGAATATCAGCTGTTTTCATCTTCCAGCTTAATCAGGGCTGTAAGACCGGCATGCAGCGTAGGAGCGCCTCCAGGAGTCAAAAGCGTTATCACCGCATCGAGAAGCTCGCCCCTGGTCATCCCTAAACTGATGGCGCGCTTCATATGCTCGGCAACGGCATCCACATGCCCCTTGTAAGCCAGCAGCGCTATGGGCCCAAGCTCCCTGTACTTCGCCGGGAGGCTCTCTCCTTCACCGAAGCAATGCTCGTAAACCTGCTGGTACAACTCGGCGAATTCCGGGTTCTGCCTGGCAAGATACTCCCAGGCCGGATATATGTACCCCCTGGCCTGTTTCATCCTGGCGATTAATTTTTCGGCTTTCTCCTGACGGCTATCTTCCATATCGTTTGCGCTCCACTCATTCGAACAGCGTTTTTGCCCTGAACAGCCTCTTCTCTTGCAGGTATTTTCCCTTATATTCCTCCGCCAGAACATCCCTTTCGGAAGTAAGTACGTGCACGACTTCTTCCAGAATGCCGTCTGCCCGCTGCTCCACCCTTGCGGATTCGATTCCGGCCAGGGGGTGGGGAATAACAACTATGGGCAGAGTGGGCATGCCCAGCGCCTCCGCTTCCGCCTGACCCAGCGGGGCAAACTCATCGCTGCAGACACAAGCCGTCGGCACACCGGCCTCTTCAAGCTCGATCCCGTCGTGGATACTCCACG
>CAYVLI010000203.1:3415-5458 GCA_964452105.1 uncultured Nitrospinota bacterium | reverse complement strand
AGGCGATAGCCCGCATTTTCTTCGTCGATCTGGGGAAGCAAATCCCGATATCTTTCAGGAAGGTATTCGATTGTGAGGTCCACTCCCACCAGCGCTATGTTTACTCCATCGAGCATGGAAGGAGCCTCACCGTAGTCTGCGCAGCAGAGCACTCTGTAGGGCCCTGAATCAGGCGCGAGAGTGTTCAACATATCCTGGATGGAGTCCCCCAACCTGGCTGCTTCATCATCCACAAGCAGAATCTTTTTACCATCAGCCATTCAGAAACCTCTTAAGCTACCCTTACCTTGACGCGTAAAGGAACGCTCCGCTCAGGCGGTAATATAGTCCCTGTGCTCTTAATAAGACATTGTAATATGCCGAGACAAACCGAATGAGCAAAACGGGAATGGAGTAGTCAGATAAATTTCCTGAAAAATTCTCTGATTGAGAGGAACGCACCATTATCAGGAGAAAGGAGGTGGTGTTACCACGGATATCATCTTTACCTGTTCGTTTCCCACATTCCTCCAGGAGTGTGGTATCCGGGCCTTGAAATGTATGCTGTCACCCGGGCTCAGAACGTAGGCGGTCTTCCTTACGGTAAATTCTACGGTGCCGCTAAGGCAGATGTCCAGCTCTTCTCCCCGATGAGCCATGAGTTCATCTCCGCTGCTCCCGCCCACTTCTATGACTGCCTCATAGGCTTCCATCAGGCAGTCTTCCAGTTTGGCGGCGAGATTTTCGTAAACCGCTTTTGATTCGAAGATGTGGACTTTTTTCCTTTCTTTCTCTTGAATATATTCCACATCCGCGAGACTCTCTTCCTCATTGATAAAAAAGCTTACTTTTTTGTCGAGCGCCCCGGCGATCTTCATGAGAGTGGTTATTGTAGGGGTCATCTCGTTGGTTTCTATCTTATAAATACCCGCAGGTGAAACCCCTGCCTTCTTGGCCAGTTTCTGTATGGACAGCTCATTTTTCTTCCTGAGCGCTTTTATCTTCTCACCTATATTTATTGATACAGAGTTGTTATTGTTAGCCAATTTTATTCTCCTTTCTCATCCGCAGTCACGTGCTTTAGCCTGAAAACTATATACAAGAGGTATGGATTTGTCAAAAAGTTTTTATTAAATTAAAAATTTATTAACTATAGAGTATGATACAACATCGGGATATCGAACTCAACAGAAACCGTATGAGGAGCTTTTAAGCGACGGATATCATGGAAAATCAAGGGCACATCATTCAGGACTGTGTGAATGTTTGCAAGGTATTGACAGAAATTATAAAATAGCTATACTAAGATACCATAGGTTGCTATCCGTACATCTACATCTTCTAACAAGTCTATTTGAGGTTCGGTGATGAGTTTCGCGATAATTGCGCATAGCGGTAAACAGTATAGAGTGTCCGAGGGTGACATCATTAATTTAGAGAGAGTGGAGTTGCCCGCCGGGGGGGAAGTCCACTTCCCGGAAGTACTGGCAGTTAAAGGCTCCGAAGGTATAATTCTTGGAAGACCGAGGGTCGAAAACGCCAGGGTGACGGGAAGGGTCCTCGGGCATTTTAAGGATAAGAAGGTGTTAGTCTTCAAGCATAAGAGGCGTAAGAACTACCGGCGCACGAGAGGTCATCGCCAGACATACACGAGGGTTAAGATCGAGAACATAGTAAACCCGTAAAATCAGCTTTGGCGGTCTCGGCGCAGGGCCTATATAATGACTGGGAGGTGAAACTGGAATGGCGCATAAACGTTCTGGCGGCAGTTCATCTAATGGAAGGGATACCCGCGGAAAAAGATTGGGGGTGAAGCGCTTCGGTGGACAGAAGGTCACCGCCGGAAGCATACTCGTCCGCCAGAGGGGTACTAAATTCAAACCGGGCGAGAATGCAGGTTTAGGGAAAGATTACACCATTTTCGCCAAGGTGGACGGAGTGGTTCACTTCAAGCACAGTGGCAAGAATGGGCGCGTCATAAGCGTTCTCCAGGACTGAGCATACTTGAACTGCTTCTTCCCCGCTATGTGCAATCAGAAGAGTCCTCTTCTATGAGGTTCCCTT
>CAYVLI010000203.1:0-3315 GCA_964452105.1 uncultured Nitrospinota bacterium | reverse complement strand
GAAGAAGGGGAGCCCGGCGAAGAAAGATGGCTCCAGATAGAGCTGAAACTGATGGCCGAGGTCGGATTAATCGGATGTCCCAATGCAGGCAAATCGACCCTGCTCGCCCGACTGTCATCAGCTCATCCTAAGATAGGGAATTACCCCTTCACCACCCTTACGCCCACGGTCGGCGTGGTAAAGGCGGGGGAATTTCAATCTTTCGTTGCCGCAGATATACCGGGGCTAATAAAGGATGCTCACCTGGGGAAAGGGCTTGGCATGCGTTTCCTGCGCCATATCGAGAGGACTCGGCTTTTAGTGCACCTCGTCGATATCTCCGAGCGAGATGAGAGTTATCCCTCTCGTCGTTTCAGAGAGATAAATGAAGAGCTCAAGTGTTTCAGCAAAGCGTTAGGTGAAAGAGAGCAGGTGGTGGTTGCTACCAAGATGGATCTCCCCATCGCCGAGGAGAACTTCTCGAAGTTTAAAGAACTGATGAATATGGAAGGGTATGAGCTATATCCGATTTCTTCTGTAACCGGCCGGGGGCTGAAAGAGCTCGTTTATGCTATAATGGACAGGCTAAAAACACTCCAGGAAGCAGAGGCTGAAAATTGAAAACCGGGGAAAAATCTGTGGAAAACATCGAAGAGACAAGAGCCCGGTATGCAAGACAAGCGCGGCGCATAGTAGTGAAGGTGGGAAGCGCCGTTCTCACCTCCAAAGAGGGCGAGCTCGACGAAGAAGCCATCCGCAGGTTGAGCGGCCAGATTTGCCACCTTGTCAAGCAGGCGCGGGAGTTTGTAATCGTTTCCTCCGGGGCTATAGCGGCAGGGAAGAACAAGCTGGGCCGCAAGAACATTCCCAAAACCATTCCTTACAAACAAGCCTCAGCCGCCCTGGGACAGAGCTATCTCATATGGGCTTACGAGAAAAATTTTAAACGCAGAGGGCTTAACGTGGCACAGGTTCTCCTTACCCACGAGGATTTGGCTCACCGTCAGCGATACCTGAACGCCAGAAACACCCTTGAGATACTTCTGGAAAACAGAGTCGTTCCCATCGTAAATGAAAACGATACCGTAGCCGTTGATGAGATAAAGTTCGGGGATAATGATATCCTCTCTGCTTTTGCGGCTGACCTGGTCAAGGCACAGTTGCTAATCATCCTCACGGATATAGACGGCTTTTTCACAGCCGACCCCAGGCGGGTATCCCGGGCCGAGTTCATCCCCTTCGTGAAAGACATAACAGCGGATATAGAGTCCATGGCTGAAAAGAGCAGTACCAGGTTCGGTACCGGGGGGATGAAGACCAAGCTGGAGGCCGCCAGAAAAGCGGCTCGGGTTGGAGTCCCCACTATAATTGCCAACGGCGGTGAGACAGATGTGATCAAACGTTTGTTGCGCGGCGAGGCTATCGGGACATTTTTTCTTCCCGGCCCCGTCAAGCTGAAGGGCAAGAAGCCATGGATAGCCCAGCATCTGCGTCCGAGGGGTTATATAATGATAGATGACGGAGCCAGAGATGCACTCATTAACAACGGCAAAAGCCTTCTCCCCTCCGGGATAATGGAAGTGGAAGGAGAATTCAGGTTCGGTGAGTTAGCAGCCTGTCTGGATAAGGAGGGAACGGAAATTGCCAGAGGGCTTGTAAATTACAGTTCACAGGAACTGCAAAAGATCAAAGGCCGCCACACCAGAGAGATAGAAGGGATACTCGGTTTTAAAGTTTACGATGAAGTTATCCACAGAGATGACCTGGTTGTTCACACGGAGCGGCTCAAATAGGGGTGGCCATGCGACCCTGCTACTTATGTTTACCCGAATGCATGATAGGTGTGTTACTGTTGACTGATCTCTAAAGGGTCTGGTGATATGGATATAAAAGAGCAGGTATTTAATGCCGCTGTGGAGGCGAAGAAAGCATCGAGGAAGCTGGCTGTGCTCTCTTCGGAGGTGAAAGACAAGGCGCTGCTGAACATGGCTGAAGCCCTGCTCTCCAACAAGCAGATTATAATGGAGACAAACGAGAAGGACCTTCGCACAGCAAATGAAAAAGGGCTCGGCCCGGCCATGATAGATCGGCTTACTCTTGATACAGGTCGTATAAATGCAATGGCGCAAGGGCTCAGAGAGATCGTTGCGCTTCCTGATCCCGTCGGTGAGGTGCCCCGGATGTGGAAGCGCCCCAACGGCCTGCAGATAGGGCGTATAAGAGTGCCCATCGGAGTGATAGGGATAATTTACGAATCGCGTCCAAACGTCACGGTGGATGCTGCAGGCTTGTGCCTTAAGGCAGGGAACGCAGTGGTGTTACGGGGGGGCTCAGAAGCAATAAACTCCAACACAATATTGGCCGAGATACTTCAAAAGGCCTGCGCTGCTTCCGGAGTACCGGAAGCAGCAGTTCAGCTGATAAAGACCACCGATCGAGCCGCTGTCATGGAGATGCTTAAGCTCGATGATAATATCGATCTCATAGTCCCTCGCGGTGGTCACGAACTCATCAGAGCCGTTACCGATAATACCAGCATCCCGGTAATAAAGCACGATAAGGGGCTTTGCCACATTTACGTGGAGGATGATGCGGACTTCGCTCTGGCAAGAAAGGTGGTGTTGAACGCCAAAGCTCAAAGGCCGGGAGTCTGCAACGCATTGGAAACCTTGCTGGTACATAAAAATGCCGCCCCCGATTTCCTGCCGGAGATTGCTTCCGATTTCAGAAAAGCAGGCGTAGAGATGCGGGGCTGTTCCGTTACCATGAAGTATATCCCAGATGCCGTGAAAGCTACAGATGAAGACTGGGATGCCGAATACCTCGCTCTCATCATATCCATCAAGGTGGTCGGGGATATGGAAGAAGCCATAGAACATATTGAACGATACAGCTCCGGCCTATGCGAGGCCGTTATCACCTCCGATTATAACAAAGCCATGGAGTTTTTGCAGCGAGTGGATTCATCCGCCGTTTACGTGAATGCTTCCACACGGTTCACGGACGGAGGGGAATTCGGCCTGGGGGCCGAGTTGGGTATCAGCACACAGAAACTGCACGCTCGAGGGCCGATGGGGCTTGAAGAGCTTACCTCTTATAAGTACATCATCTTCGGGCAGGGACAGATAAGGGAGTAGGATTCAGGGAATGATACGCAGAGGCCTGATGGGTGGCACCTTCAACCCCTTGCATCTGGGCCATCTAATTTCAGCCGATGAGATCATGAATCTCCTCGAACTGGAACAGGTGTTCATCATTCCATGTTCCCTGCCGCCGCATAAGGAACATGACGAACTCATAGATTCCCACCACCGGCTGGCCATGGCCTCCCTTGCC
>CAYVLI010000202.1:0-5474 GCA_964452105.1 uncultured Nitrospinota bacterium | reverse complement strand
ACCGATGCCACAATCATCGATGAAACTTCCATGATGGACGTCCCCCTCTTCCATCACCTGATCAAGGCCGTTCCCAATGGCGCCCGCCTCATACTGGTGGGTGACGTGGACCAGCTTCCATCGGTGGGTCCGGGGAACCTTTTAAAGGAAATGATAAGCTCAAACGTGTTCAAGGTGGTCGTGCTAAAGGAGATTTTCAGACAGGCCGAGGAGAGCGCAATAGTGCTCAATGCTCACAGGATCAATCAGGGTTTGGGCCCTGTATACAGGAAGGAAGGTAACGCTCAGGGAGAATTCATTTTTATTCAGAAAGAGACGCCTGGAGAGGTGCTGAAATATATCAAAAACATGTGCGCTCGTATTTTGCCTTCCCATTACGGCTTCGACAAGAAGGAAATACAGGTCATCTGTCCCATGAACAGGGGCGAAGTAGGCGTATGGAATCTGAACACAGAACTGCAGAACGCGCTCAACCCCATCGGCCCGCAGATCAACAGGGGGGGAAGGATTTTAAGGCTGAAGGACCGTGTGATGCAAGTCCGCAACAATTACGAAAAGGACGTTTACAACGGCGACCTGGGAACGATAGCGACTGTTGACATCGAAGAGAACGGCCTCGTGGTAAACTTCGACGGACAATTAGTCGAATATGAGGCACACGAGCTGGATGAACTGGCCCTGGCCTATGCCGTTTCCGTTCACAAATCACAGGGAAGCGAATATCCTGCGGTGGTCATGCCCTTAGTCACCCAACATTTCCCATTGCTCCAACGAAACCTCCTCTACACTGCCATCTCGCGTGCAAAGAAGCTCGTTGTCCTGGTGGGCGCTCGAAAGGCCATGTACATCGCCATAAAGAACGACAAAGTCCAGCAGCGCTACACCCACTTCATGAACCGCCTGGAAGGAACCGGGTCTAATCAATATTCCATGGAAATCCAGCTTAAATAGTCTCTGGCTTACCCGAACTGTTTTGATAAAAACCCATTCAACTTCAGGCCATGGCACTGGAAATAATAAAGGGACGTGCAGGCGTCGGCAAAACAAAACTGTGCACGGATCTGCTTTTAAAAGAGGTTTCCGAAGGGAGAGGCCGAGAGGTCATCTTTCTGCTCTACAATAACCACCAGGTGCAGTCTGTGAGGGAATTCCTGCGCCGGAAGCTGGACGCTTATATCGAACCTCTCCTCATAACTTTCCATGGACTGATAAGAGAAGTCCTTTTCAGGGGGCTGGCCTCACCGCCTCATATAGTTCCCGAGAATGTCGCATTTCATTTATTTCATAAGGCCGTGGAGGAAAGCGACCTCTCATATTACCGCGGCCTGATGAGCCAAGGGCTGTTCCGGCTGCTCAAGAGTACGGTGGACGAATTAAAGGCCTACAATGTGTCTCCCGATTCTCTGCAGGACTCGGCAAGACGGCTTTCCGGTCGTAAAGGGTCCAGCGCAACACTAACAAAAAAAATCAACGAAGTGAGCGCCATATATCGCCGCTACCAGCAGCTCTTGAAGAGGCATGAATACGAGGAATGGCCCGACGCTGCGCAGAGGGCCCTGAAGCTGCTCCACGAGAACCCGGGCCTGCTTCGAGAGAAGAAGCTGCTTATTATGGACGGCTTCTTCTACCTCACGCCCTGGCAGAAGGGAATACTGTCAGCCCTCGTCAGCAGCATGCCCCGGTCGGTGGCGACCGTTTGCTGCAGTGAAGAGAAGAGGGAGGCCTTCAGGGTGGTTGAGGAGATGTGCGCTTTTCTCAAAGGTTTCCCGGAACACCGCGTGGTCAACCTTGATGAAAACAGGCGAACGAAGGCTCTGGCGTTGAGGCACATCGAAAGACATCTTTTCGAGCACCATCATCCCCTGCTGCCTGCGGATGAATCTTTGAGCATCCATGAAGCGGAGAGCCGGGAAGGCGAAGCAGAGCTGATAGCGCGCACCATCAAACGCATGGTCATAGAAGATGGCCATGAATACACTGATTTCGGCATCCTGCTGAGAAACGACTCGATTTACAAGGACATCTTCAAGCAGGTCTTCAACAGGTTCGAAATCCCTCTGCACATGAGCGACTTTGCTTACCTCAAGGACATACCTGGCTTCAGGGCCGTCATCACCCTGATTCAAATCTTTAGCGAGGGCTGGAACAGGGAAAAGGTCATAGCCTTCATGAGGGACGTGGGCACGGCGAGAGAAGATTCGGGCATCTCTCCATTTTCATCTCACCTGATCGATTACATTGAATCCCGCGCCATAGCCAAAGGAATAAGCGACAGGGAGACCTGGCTTAAATTCTTCCGCTCTGCTTCTGATGGCGATACGATCAAAAATCAGGCGGCAGAAGCGATACAGGCGCTGTACCGCTACGAGGAAAAACTGAACGGCGCTGAAACAACACGAGAGTTTATCGACTCACTGTCAGAGATCTTAAATAAGCTGGGCCTGCTTGAAAACAGTTTCGTCGATGAAATTCAATGCGCAGATTATCGTGATTTCAAGTATCGAGACAGAGCGAAAGACGTGCGGGTCGAGGCCGCTGCAATCGTAAAACTGTATGAGCTACTGAGCCAGTTTTTGAGCCTGTCCGGTGACGACGAAACAGATGGCTTCGAGCCCGCCGAACTGCTCGAATTTATCATCTGCGGCGGTGAAACTCTCACGGTCGAAGGCTCCACGGAAGCACAGGCGGGTGTCTGGATTTCAAACATCTTCGAATCGAGGGCGCCCGAATTCAAAGTGGTTTTCGCGCCTGGTATGCTTGAGGGTCTATTCCCGCCGGGACTCAGAGAAGACCCCATATTCCAGGAGAGGGAAAGGAGGTTACTCAACCGCACGGGACAGGCGCCTCTGCCGGAAAAGGCTGCTGATGCAGACCGGGAAAGATACCTCTTTTATATCGTTCTCACGAGGGCTTCTGAGAAGGTAGTGTTGTCCTACCCCGGCCTGGATTCATCGGGCAGGGAGTCCCTGCCCTCCTTCTACATTGACGAGCTTAAAAGGCTGTTCACTCCCGAAAGCTTGAGGGGACGCTTTTTTAAAAAAGATTTTTCCCGAATTCTTCCGCTATCCGATGAAATATTAAGCGAAGACGAGCTGGCGCAGTGCGCCGCCCGAGGCCTCATCGATGTGAAAGAAAAAGATGACGCCGAGAAAAAAGCTGAAATCCTTTCCCTGTATAATCTGGCCATCGATAGAGGACTCAAGAGCTTAAAAAGGATCCCGGCCCCAAACAAGACAAGCGGGAAACTTTTACTCGATTCGGTCGAAGTACTCGCCGGAAAGCTCAAAGAGAAACCTTACAGCGTCTCGGCAGTCCACACTTACGGCTTATGCAAATTCAAATACTTCTGCAGGTACCTCCTGGGGCTTCAACCGAGAAAGGAGTTCAAAATCGATTTTGCCGATGAAGGCGATATCTTTCATGAAGCGCTGAGGAGAATACACCTCTGCCTTACCGGTGAGACTGATACTCAAGAACTCGAAGACAGCCGGGATTTTGCGGAGGCGGGCCTGCAGACGTTGGAAACCGTTATGCAGGAGAACTATGGCCGCCATCTGCTCTCCACGAGAGCCGCTAATTTGAAGGAGAGGATGAAGATCGATTTCACACGCTTCCTGGAAAAAGAGTATGCTTATCAGGCAGGAGGGACCTCGCGACCGGCATTTCTGGAATTGAGCTTCGGGGGAGGCCCCCCCGAGCAGCCCAGCGACCCCGAATCGACCATGCACCCCTTGAAACTCAAAAATGAACGGGGCACTGAGGCTCTTATCAGGGGCCGCATCGACCGCGTGGACCTCGTTCAAAGCGGCGACAGATTTTTAGGCCTGATACTGGATTACAAACGCGGCGCAACAAACATCTCCCTCAAGAAGATGGCCGAAGAAGATATAAGACTCCCCCTCTACATGCTCGCCCTGAAAAGGCTTTTTGGCATTGAGCCTGCTTCCGCCTTCTACTACTCCATCCGCGAATCCAGAAAACGCGGCGTCTGCCTCTCCGAAATTCATGGACGGCTTGGGGGAAAAGAATGGGGGTTGTCAGACAACGATTCGGTTTCCAGGGAACAGATATCGGATCTTATCATTGCAACGGAAGAGGAAGCGCTTAAAAGGACGGAAGCGATAAGGTACGGCGAAATAACCGTCAGACCGTTAAACAGCCTGGAATGCACCCGTTGCGATTACAATCCCGTCTGTCGTTACGACCCGCGGACGCACAGTTCCAGGCAGGCGCAGTAAGACTGATATCGTAAATGTATCTCCTTTCAGTGAGATAAATGGAGCATGGAGTGGAGTTAACTGACACACAAAAGAAGTCGATTTCCAGTGTGGATAAGAAAGTGTGCGTACTTGCGGGTGCGGGGACGGGCAAGACCACCGTCCTGGTGGAAAAGTTCATCCATCTGGTCAGCGGCGACAGGGGCGCAGGGGTGGACGAAGTCCTGGCAATCACCTTCACCGAGAAGGCCGCCCTGGAGATGAAACTGAAGGTGCTGGCCCGCCTTGCCGACATGGGATTGGATAATCTGAGGCGCGAAGCCGAATCGGCTTACATAAGCACCATCCACGGTTTCTGCACCAGGGTGCTGCGGGAGAACCCTGTGGAAGCGGGCGTTGACCCGGACTTCAAGGTTATGGATGAGGTCTCCTCGGCGACATACATGGAACGTGCGCTTCAGACCTTCTTCGAAGACCCTCCCGCCGAACTGTACGGTCTTTTGCAGCTATATGAGGAAGAGTTCGTGGCCGAGGCCGTAACCAGGGCCATAGCTCGCTACCGAAGCATGGGTTATTCGATAGACAACTTCATGCACATCCCGCAAGCAATAGGCAGATTGGAGAGGATAATCGAGGCCAGGAAGGACATACTGTCGCGACTTGCGGCCGAAATAAAGGAACTGGCCGAATCCGTAACAAGCCTGCAGGCGGTTAAGGCGCTGGAAGAGAAGAGGCTGGAGGTCGTCGCACTCGCTTCAGAAATCAAAACCGCCTCGCCGGATGTTAACGTAATAAAGGAAATGAGAAATTTTTGCACTCGGGTGGGGACGAAGGTTCCTAAGGATGCTGACCCTGAAGAATATCTCCAGGTGGCCGATGCGCTGAAGGAAATTAAAACCAAGTGCGATGCAAAAAAAGAGCTTATGGAGGCCGACGATAGCCTGGAAGCGGAGGCGGATGAACACAGTCAGTGGCTTCACCGTGCCGCATACGAAGTGGCAAAACTGTACAGCTCTTATAAAGCGGAACTGGGAACCCTCGATTTCGAAGACCTGCAGATGAAGGCAAAAGAGCTTTTTACAAGGCATCCTCACGTACTGGAGAGATACAGCGGTAAGTTCAAAGCTGTTCTCGTAGACGAATACCAGGACGTCAACAAGCTGCAGGCCGAAATAATAAAAATCATCGCCCCCCGCAGCAACCTGTTCGTGGTAGGGGATAATAAACAGTTGATCTATGAATTCAGGGACGCAGACC
>CAYVLI010000201.1:0-5499 GCA_964452105.1 uncultured Nitrospinota bacterium | reverse complement strand
TCATACTCATCGAAGAAGGTAACTACGGCCTTTGCGAGGAGTGTGGAGGCAGAATCTCTTTCAAACGGCTTGAGGCCCTCCCCTTCGCCAAATACTGCGTGGATTGTAAGGCAGAAAGAGAAAACAAAGACAAGCTGGCGAAGGCCGCCAAACCCGAGCGTCTGGTAAACCTTTTCTCTGATAGCATAAAGCTTGCGGACCTCGGAGGCGAAGATGAAGAGGAAAGCGCCCCCCCCAACGTCAAAGAGTTAGATGACGACATTGGAACTCTCGAGTTCGAAGGAAAAGACCTGGAAGACCTCGATGAAGAAGAGGAAGAAAAAGATTGAGCGACAGTCTCCCCGGGGCGCTGTTCTTCAGTCTTTCATTTGTAAAAGAGAGGGGCGGGATTTAAGTCTCGCCCCTCTCTTTTGTGAGACCCTACTCCAGCTCAGACGCTGGCGCTCAACCCCTGGGCCATCTTTATCTCCTTTCCATGGTTGATAGTCCAGGCCACTCTATGGGTGACGGCATCGATCAAAGTCGCTGCGGAGGGCATGCCCGTCCCGCTCCTCTTTACGCCGCCGAAGGGCAGATGCACCTCGGCGCCGATGGATGGAAGGTTAACGTAGCCAAGCCCGTATTCACAGTTCTCCTCCACCATGCGCGCATTCCTGTAATTCTCGGTAATAACGGCGAGGGCCAGCCCGTATTCGGTATCGTTGTAAACTTCGATGGCTTCCTCGAGGCTGCCCACCGGGATTATGGCCACATGGGGACCGAAGGCCTCCTCGCGAAGAACGAAGCTTTCGTGGCTGTGTTTCATCCTGTAAACGAACGGGCTCATGAAGAAGCCCCGGTCGTACTCTTTGCCCGATAACCTCCCGCCGCTGAGGAGCACTTCCGCTCCTTCCTTAACAGCCATTTCGTTGTGATATTCCACTTTCTTCAAACCCTGCTCGTTGATGAGCGGACCCATGAAGACGTCTTCACTGAGCGGGTTCCCGATGGTTATCCGCCTGGTCATATCCATGAATTTCTCGGTAAATTCATCCAGCACTTTCTCATGAACGATAATCCTTCCGGAACTCACGCAGCGCTGTCCCGTCGTCTTGTAAGCGCTCATTATTGCCGAATGGACCGCGATGTTCATATTCGCATCTTCAAGTACCATGACGGCGTTCTTGCCTCCCATCTCGCATACGGCCATCTTGTTGTAGTAGTTTGAGCAGACGTTCTTTATCCTGGAGCCCACATCGAATGAGCCCGTGAATAGCACCACGTCTATCTCCTGATGCGAGACAAGAGGCGAGCCGGCGTTCTCTCCATTGCCGTGGACGATGTTTACCACCCCAGGCGGAAAGCCGGCCAGATGAAAATACTCGGCTATCTTATGGCCTATGAGGGGCGTGTCCTCGGATGGTTTGAAAACTGCCGTATTACCTTCGAGCAGGGATGGACCCAGCAGCCAGAGGGGTATGGCGAAGGGGAAATTCCATGGTGTGATGGCCGCTACCCGCCCTTTGGGATGCCGCTTCATGTAGGATTCCTTTTCGGCTATCTCCGAGGATACAACATAGCCTGAAGGCATCCGACTGGTACCGAAAACATATTGCACCATGTGAATTCCTTCCACCACGTCCGCCCTGCCCTCGTTTATCCCTTTGCCGCACTCCATGGTCACCAGGCGGGATAGCTCCTCCTTCTCGCTCTTGACTATCTGGGCGAAGTTGTCGAACAGCTCTCCCCTCTTTATGCGGGAGAGGCCCTTCCAATCCTTATATGCTTTTACCGCAGCCTCCACTGCTCTCTTTACATCCTCTTCCCTTGAGTAGGGGAAAACCCCCAGCACTTCATCCGTATTGGCAGGGTTCCTGCTTTCGAAGATATCGCCCGAAAGTGAGTCGACCCATTCTCCATCTATGTAATTCTTGCCTTCTACTGTCTTTAATTCCTCAGACATGATTGCCCTTCCTTCCGTTCAAATACAATCCCTTGCATGCTGCGCTATAAATGAAATACTACTTTGAAATCTCCGATATGGCTTCGCCGAAAACTTTCAGCGCCATATCCATTTCCCGCGGCTTGACGTCCAGCGGGGGGAGCATCCTGATGGTGCTTCTGCCGCAACCCAGCATCAGGAGACCGTTCCTGAAACAGAAATCCACTACGTCGTTCCTGCTCTCCGTATCCTGAAGCTCGATGCCTACCATGAGCCCGTGCCCCCTGACGTCCAATATGAGATGATGCCTCTGCTTCAAGTCCCGCAGCCTGCTCATCAGGTACTCGCCCGCTTCCTCGGCATGTCGCACCAGACCCTCCTCTTCTATGATTTGCAAAGTCTTGCAGCCTACAGCGGTGGCTATATCCCCACCCGCCCATGTGCTTGAAATAACCCCGGGCTCGTTGGGAAAATTGTTGGACCGGCTGATGACCGCGCCCACGCGCAGGCCCTTAGCCGTAACTATCACGTCCGGCACGATGCCGTGGTGCTCAATGCCCCACCAGCGGCCGGTCCTGCCTATGCCCGCCTGAACCTCATCGGATATCAGCAGGGCATTGTGGCCGTTCGCAAAGTCTGACAGCGCTTTGATGTTCTCCGTGCGGGGAACCCTGTACCCCCCCTCTCCCTGAATGGGCTCTACGATGATATAGGCCAGCAGCTCCGCCGGAATCCTTCCCTGTTCATATACCACTTTCGCCAGACGTTCATTCAGTATGAGGGTCTTGAGGTCCGCTTCGGAAACGATCTCAGTCAGGTCCAGGTCGGAATCCACGATATCCACGTGCTTCACCCATCTGATTGCGGGAAAGCCTTCCTTGTGAACCGGCTTGCTGTTTGTCAGGGTGAGTACGTCGAGGGTTCGGCCATGGAAGGCCCCCACCGCCGCCAGGCCGAAAAAGGGATAATCGGAATAGATGCTTCCTTCAAATACATCGCTCACTCCAATCCCCAACTGCTGGCACATTTTGGAGAAGAGCTCTTCGCCTATTCGGGCCCTCACTTCCCTGAATTTCTTGTGTATGCTTATCTTGATGGAATTGGACACGGCCTCTGCTCCTGAATTAACCAGAAAGACCATATCCATGCGGAACCTGGAAGTTAGTTTAACCAACATGTCCTGCAGGTCTGCGGCAGTCCTGAAATCGAGCGCCGGAGCGCTTTTAAGATTCAGTTTTCTGGAGCCATGCGGTTCCTTCCCTACAGCCAGGAAAGTATCGTGTCCGGCCGTCTTCACGGGGTCGAAGGGCACCCCGCAATCGGCGAGTATTCTCGGGTGATTGTAACCCAGAGGAGCCGCGCCCACGTGGCCGTAAAAATCCAGAAATACGTTCCCGTCCGGGTCCGTACAAAAAGGCCCTTCCGCCCAGGCAGATACATCCCATACGAAGGGATAAACATACGTGGAGGGTGAAGCATGTTTCATATATGCTTCGACCCACTTCTCGGCATTGGGGCCGGGCACCTCACCTTTTAATGTTATCTCAGCTTTTTTCCTGTTCATCAGACACCTCTATATCCGTAATTTATGAACTCTCATTTTCTACAAGGAGTGTGAGTCTCTTTCAAATTGTTGCTCCCGATGAGAGAACTCTGCTTCTCTTTCCGGTTTTACTTCGGGGCTTAAAGAAGCTCGCTATGTTCTTTTTATTGAGGCGAGCTTTGATTATCCTGCGTTCGGCCATCCTGTCCGCCGTAAGATTGGTGGATACTTTCTCGCTCCTGGAAACGATAAATACTTCGAGAAGGGTATCGTAGATACGAGATGTCTTTTCCATGATATGCGACATATCGATTCCCTCTCTGTCCATGACCACGCATATCAGGCCGCCTGCGTTTACCACGTAATCAGGGGCATAGAGAATCCCCCTCTCGTGCAGCAGTTCTCCGGCATGGTCGTTCAGGAGTTGATTGTTGGCCGATCCGGCCACTATTCGGCTTCTAAGCCTGGGGATAGTTCGGCCGTTAAGAACACCGCCCAGGGCGCAGGGGCTGAATATGTCGCAATCTACGCTGTAAATCCGGTTTGGTTCGACAAGACTCACGCCAAACTGCTCAACCATGCGCTGGGCGATCTCTTTCCTGGGCTCTGCCAGAATAATTTCGCAGCCGTCCTTGCTTAGCCTCTCTATCAGGTTACGGCCTACTTTCCCGGCGCCCTGAACAGCCACCTTCAACCCCTGGAGACCTCTTAAGCCGTGAACCTCTTTAATGCACGCTTTCATGCCCATGTAAACGCCGTATGCCGTTACCATAGAGGGGGCGCTTATACGATGTCTTGTCGTGGGGATACCCGCCACATACCTGGTATACCTTTTAAGCGTCCTCATGTCCTCGACGCTCGTGCCCGCATCCACTCCCGTTATATATGACCCATGCAAGCTGTTCAGGAATTCACCCAAAACCTCGAGAACCTTTTCACGGTTCTCTTTGATTCCATTGGTCATGATGACCGTTTTACCGCCACCATAGTTCAGCCCCGCCACGGCGCTTTTATAGGTCATTCCACGGGAAAGCCTGAGTGCGTCTTTCAGCGCGAGTTTTGTGTTATCATACTCCATCATACGACAGCCGCCCACAGCAGGGCCAAGAGAAGTATCATGAATCGCCACGTATCCGCTCATACCGATTTTTTTGTCTTCCAGGTATGTCACCCTCTCATACCCTTTTATTTTTATCTCTCTGGTGCGTAGCATTTTCATTTATCCTCCATTAAAAGATATATTTAAAACTATATTATTTTTTTTATCAGTTCTAAAAAAATAAAATTAACATCGCCTGCTGCGGATTATTTTACTATAGTATATATTCATTATAGTCTAACAATAATAGTTCATATTTGATATCTACATAACAATATAAGGTTGTGTGGGAGCAATGTCAAATCATCCTCGCCGGCTTACCTTCTCGTAAATGTCAATTTTATTATGCTGCCGTACCACGACAGCGGATATCAGATTAATGATCTTAAAAAGCTTTAAATTGTTAATCGAATCGGTTGTAGATGTGGATATCGTTTGACAAAAACCACTGCTTTGCCTTACAATAAAACGTAAGTGGCTTAATTTAATATTAAATTATTAATGCCAGGAGTTCCACATGGATGCCATCGACATCAGAATTCTCAATATGCTTCAAAAAAACGGTAGGGAAGCCCATTCCAACATCGCCAAGGCCGTGGGCCTCTCCGCTCCTTCGGTGAGCGAAAGAATAAAAAAACTGTGCAATGATGGCATAATCAAGCGCTATGTTGCTGTTCTTAACGAGAAAAAGATCGGCAAGGAGTTAACAGCCTTCGTGAACGTTTACATCAGCAACCCCACTTTCGAAGAAAGCTTCCGTGTGGAGGTGAGCAAGCTCGATGAAATACTCGAATGCCATCATGTCACGGGAGACTATTCATACCTTCTGAAGGTAAAAACAAAGAACACGGCATCGCTGGAGAACATCATATCAAAGAAGATACGGTCGATACCCGGCGTGGCCAGAACGCTCACCAACGTCGTCCTTTCCTCCAT
>CAYVLI010000200.1:4448-5509 GCA_964452105.1 uncultured Nitrospinota bacterium | reverse complement strand
GCCCCAGCCGTAAAAGGTAGCTTCATCGCGGTATTTTATCTCGCCGTAGCCCACCATCGTGGTGTGCTCGAGCATCTCGCTCACGGCTTCCTTGCACCGCTGGTTGTCTTCGGACCAGTTATCACCGTCCGAAAAGTGGAAAACGTAGTTATTCCACTTATCCCTGGGATGGTTGTTGACGATGTGCTCCAGCGCCAGCCTGTAAGCCGAAGAGCACATGGTTCCCCCGCTGTTGCTTATGGAGAAGAAATCCTTTTCCTCCACCACCTGGGCCTGGGTGTCATGCGCGATGAATACCAGGTCCACGTTCTGGTACTTGATTTTGAGAAAGCGCACCAGCCAGAAGAAGAAGCTCTTGGCGATATATTTTTTATCGGTGGTCATGGAGCCGCTGCGGTCCATGAGCAGATAGACGGCGGCGTTGGAATGGTACTCTTCACGTTCTTTCCAGGTCTTGTATCGGAGGTCGTCCTCCACTATCTCGTCCATCTTCTCCAGCCCTTTGGCTGCGCTTCGCTTAAGGGTCTGGTAGATGGTCCTCCGTTTATCCAGGTTGGGTAGTATGCCTTTGGTGCGCACTTCATCATAAGAGTAGCTGATGGTTTTCTGTTGTTTTTCATCCTTCTCTTCCAGCCAGGGAAGATCCAGGTCTTCCAGCATCATCCTGGTTATCTCTTCCAGCGTGAGCTCGGCTTCGTAAACGTTCTCACCCGGCATGTCCCCGGCCTGTCCTTCGCCGGTTCCCTGAGATTGGGCGTCCTTGCCTATAATATCTCCGGGGTTCCCCTGTCCATGCCCGACGCCGTCGCCCGGTTTGCCGTATTTAAACCGGTATTGGTCCAGGTACTGAAGCGGTATCTTTATCTTCTTCTTGCCGTCGGAGGTTATTATCTCCTCCCGGGCGACGAGTTCCTTCAAATTCTTCTTGACCGCTTCACGCACCCGGTAATCGTGCCTGATGCTGTCTTTAAGGCCCCTCCGCCTCAAATCCCAGGGAAAGGCCTGTTCCATCATCAAGACCTTCATCATTTTTCCCTCGCCATGAGGCTGCTCACGTACTT
>CAYVLI010000200.1:0-4348 GCA_964452105.1 uncultured Nitrospinota bacterium | reverse complement strand
TCCATCATCAAGACCTTCATCATTTTTCCCTCGCCATGAGGCTGCTCACGTACTTGAGTAGCTCGTTGGCGCAATATGTGCAGTAACCCTCCTTCTCTACCAGGGTATTCACGACTTCGTTTATCTTGCGAAGCTGCTCCGGGTCAGGATTCCTGGTGGAAACGGTGAGCTTTATGGTATCCCTTCGCTCATCGAAAAGCTGTTTCTCTATGGCTCCCCTGAGCTTTTCGTGGGTGGTGTAATCGAAGCGCTCCCCTCTCCTCTGAGCCACGGCCACCTTGCGGAAGACCTCATTGCGAAATGCGTCTTTGCCGCTCTCGGGAACTTTGACCTTTTCCTCTATGGAGCGCATCAGCCTCTCATCGGGCGCAGTTTCCTCGCCGGTCACGGGGTCCGTCAATTTCCGGTCATCCAGGTAAGCTTCTATATGGTCCAGATAGTTGTTGAGCAGCGTTACGGCCTCATCCTCGAAGGAAACGAAGAAGGCCTTCTGGACATCCACCTTGGCAATTTCGTCGAACTCCTTTCTCACGTCCGCTATCATGTTGTTCAACTTCTCCAGGGACTCCCCCTTAAACTGAGGATGTAATTCGAAACCGTCCCTGATAGACCGCAGTGCATCTATGGGTGTAACGCAGTGTACTTCGGGTCGGGTCAGCGTGGAGGTTATGCGGTTGATGATAAACCGCGGGGAAACACCATCCATCCCTTCCCGCTCCGTCTGCTCTCGTATCTGCTTTATGTCCTTCTGGCGAAAACCTTCTACCTCCTCGCCGTTGTAGAGCTTCATCTTTTTTACCAGCGTCAGGCCCGCCGTCTTGGGCTCCTCGAGCCTGGAAAGCACGGCGAACATAGAGGTTACCTCCATGGTGTGGGGCGCGATATGCACGTCTCCCACCTGTGCCTGTTTAAGCAGTTTCTGATATATCTTGACTTCATCGTTTACCTTCAGGTTATAAGGCATTCGAACGATGATCATCCTGTCCCGCAGGGCCTCCGACTTTTTGTCCGCAATAAACTCGTTGAACTCCGCCTCGTTGGTGTGTGCGATGACCATCTCATCCGCATAGATGAGCGGGAACCTTCCGGTCTTTATGTTTTTCTCCTGGCATAGGGTCAGGAGTATATAGAGGAACCGCTCGTCTGCCTTGAGCATTTCTATAAATTCTATCAATCCCCGGTTGGCGACGTTCAACTCGCCGTCGAACCTATACGCCCTCGGGTCGGATTCGGAACCGTATTCCCCTATTGTAGAGAGGTCGATACTTCCCACCAGCTCGGAAATATCCTGTGATTTGGGATCCGATGGCACGAACGTGCCTATGCCCATCCTTTCCTTCTCCGAGAAGAATATGCGTTTTACCGGTACCTTGTAGATATCGTTATCGTACTTCTCCTTCAGGTTGAGAGAGCAGATGGGGCAAAGCTCCCCTTCAACATGGATACCATATTCACCCAGGAAATCCTTGCGCAGCGAATAAGGAATCAGATGCAAAGGATTCTCGTGCTGCGGGCAGTCCGCGATGCCGTAAACAGCGCCTTCCTCGGTTCGGCTGAATTCCTCCAGACCTCGCTTCAGGAGTATGACCAACTGGCTTTTACCCGATGAAGGGGGGCCATACAGCATCAATATACGCTTGCCGACGTCCGAGCCCAGGCTGGCGCCCTTGAGGTAATCCATAACGTTTGCGAGGGCTTTTTCGACGCCGAACAGCTCTTTATCGAAAAATTTGAACCTTTCGATGCCCTCTTCTTCATCTACTTCAACCCCGTACGATTTAACCATATTATAAATCCGCTGATGGGCAAACCAGGCCAGGTTCTTGTTCTCCATGACCATGGAAAGATATTCTTTAAATTCACCTTCCCATGGTTCATCCATATGCTTCTCTCGGTGTTCGTCAATTTTCTTGTAAATACTCATCACTCCTACCTCCCTATATCAAGGAAAAGTCTCGATCCCCAAGCCATCTCCTACAATGCAATAAGTCCTTTTTCCTTTCTATATCAATTGCCCTTGACCATCGACCCTGCTTTTCCGCTTCTCCGATATTTCAATCAAAGCTCTCTCTATTTAATATGGGCAATTTGAATTGAAGTTAAAGACTTAAATTTTTCGGGTTCCACTTCGAATCAAGGACTAATTTTGTCCTGTTTATCTCTAAATATACTACCCCAGCGCTCCCGGCGCAACGTGCACCGTGGCGCTTAAGGCATACACAGGCTTCCAGGCTGTTTTTAGCCCATATATTAATTTTGCAGCTATCATGTAAACCTCCTGTCTATTTTGACGAATTCAAGCACAGAATATTTCAATTAATGTAGAAAGGGGGCTCTTAAAAAGTTTTTCACAAATATTGAATATTCCTTAAATTAATTATTCGTTAAACTCCAAACATTGAAACGCCTTTATAAATCTTTTCGGAAAAACCCTCAAAACACTTGACATCTTTCCCCTCCACACTTATAATCCGGACTGATTCCGTATGGTTGGAAACAGCCATTTCGCGCTGCAGAAGACCCCGATAGAGGTTGTTAGACCGTTGTTACTTTATAAGGAGTGACCCATGGGTAAACTTAGCGATGAAATGAAAAACCTCATTAAAGATTTCATGCCCGCTTACGTGGCTACCGCAGATAAGGACGGTAAACCGAACGTCTCACCCAAAGGTTCCGTGAGAGTGCTGGATGACGACACGCTGATCTTCGCAGATATACTCTCGCCCAACACCCGGGCCAACCTGGAGCAGAACCCCCAGGTGTCCATAGACGTGGTTAACGCCAAGGGGATGAAGGGATACCAGTTCAAGGGGAAGGTGGAACTGTTAACCTCCGGTCCAATCTACGACCAGATGGTGGAGGGGCTTAAGAATAACCCTGCGACGGCCAAGCTCCCGCCTGCGAAATACGTTGTAAAGGTGGCGGTGGAAGAAGTCCTGACGCAGCCCGCTCGCTAATTTACAGAACTATCGTCAGCATATAGCGCGAGGGGGGCGCTCCTTCAAGGCCCCTCTCGTTTATTCCAGGGACGCTCATCATGGAGAGAGCTTCCTGGGGGGGATGTTCGTCCTGTACATCAGAAAGTCTTCTACGATCACTTTCCTGTACGGCGCTTTTAATCTATCTCACTTATCCTGTTTAAAGTTATCTCTCTTTACCGGATACCCTCCGGATAGACGGCCACGATGGGCCCCGGCTGCCCGGCGTCAGGCTAATCAATGGTAGAAGCCCTGGTTCAATTTCGAAAATCCATCTCGTTATGCAGAGAGATTATTCGAGAACGGTCTTCTGCCTCGTATTCTCAGCCCTCGGATGTACGCTTCCATAAATCTTTGCAGATAAAAGCACACCTTTGGTAATCTTTCATGACTCCTACAGCAAATTCATGGTAAAAGAAAGGTTACATCTGGCGCAATTTGTAGTAATTTTTAAATCGGGCATCATTTTCGGTTAAACCCTGCTTTGTTGATGAACGCCATGAACAGCAAAAAAAGAAGTTTCGCTGCAGGAGCCGATATAGGCGGCACCGATATAAAATTCATCCTGCTCGACGGCAACGGAGAGGTGACCAGCCGGTGCAGCTTTGAGACGGATGCACGGGGAGGGCCCGACCAGGCCCTGAGAAGGGTGGCCGAAGAAATAGAGGCTCTGCTCGAATCGAATAATCTCCGGCGGCAGGACCTCTCCGCGCTAGGCGTGGGCGCCGCAGGCCCACTGGATACCCTGAGGGGAATACTGGTGCAGGCGCCGAACCTCCCGGGCTGGGAAGGAACCCCCATAACGGATATCCTGAGAGTCAAGCTGGGAATGCCCGTCTTTCTGGAGAACGACGCCAACCTGGCCGCCTTCGGAGAGCACAGGGCGGGCGCCGGCAAGGGGAGCGACAATATTATCTGTCTCACGCTGGGAACGGGCATCGGAAGCGGAATAATTATTGATAGAGAGATCTTCTGTGGCGCTCTGGGCGCGGGCGCGGAACTGGGACATATCACAATAAACCCGTCTGGCGCAATGTGTAACTGCGGGAACCGAGGCTGCCTCGAAGCCATGGCCTCTGCTACCGCGGTGGCCAGGATGGCTCGTCATATCCTCCATGAGGGGCGAGGCAGAGTCATCTCTGAGCTCGTGGCAGGGGATGAGGAAAAGGTTACAGCGGAAACCGTGCATCAGGCCGCCATCAAAGGAGATGGGGACGCCGCGGGTATACTCGAGAAGGCAGGCCGTTATCTGGGCATGGGCATAGCCAGCGCGGTAAACATTTTCGCCCCTCAGATGGTTATAATAGGAGGCGGGATGATGAGCGCGGGCGATTTTATTCTGAAACCCGCCAGGGATGAAGCCATGCGAA
>CAYVLI010000199.1:0-5512 GCA_964452105.1 uncultured Nitrospinota bacterium | reverse complement strand
TGCCCATGAATGGGCAGGTATCAGTAGAATCTACTCACTTAAAGTTTCTCCATTTTTTAACCAGAAACCCTATTCCACTTGCCTGACTCCATAACCCATTAACGCTGAACCAGAAACTCCAACTGCAGACCGAAAAATGGGGAAAGTTCTGGATTGGTGTGCTCGTAAAAGTCTGGATGAAGATTCTTACGATTTCAACGTAACGTGAACGCTAAAAAAGTCATGTATGATACTGCTTTTTTACATTTAGTATCTGAGGTCATTCCCGCGAAAGCGGGAATCCAGTATTTTTAATGGTTTGCAACTTGCCTGGATTCCCCGGTCAAGCCGGGGAATGACAGGGAACAGATTTTTACGATTTCAACGTAACAAAAAAGGCATATCTCCTGTTGCTCGTTCGTCTGCATTACCTTTACTATTCGGCATTGAGCAAGTTCAGCATTTTGCGCGTGTCCGTCGTCGGTAATTTGCATTTATAGTTGAGGCAGACGTAAGCGGTGGCTTTGCCGTCGATACTGCTCTGATATTTGACGAACTCCGAGAGGCTGTCTATTCTTGGTGATTTTTGTTCCGCAGGGCGCAGGATAACTATCTTGCTCGGGATAAAGCGCTGGTAGAGGGTTTTAAGCATGGCTTTTGTATCTCGTGCATCCGAGTCGCCCACTATGACGACCTCGTAGGAGGGGCCTATCCCGAAATGAACGCCCATCAAGAGCTGGGTGTAAGCGGCCGGTCCCTGTTTGACCTCACGGGAAAAAACTTGCTCTATTTTTGACGCTTTTTCTTCGAGAGTGCTGTCTGCTGTTATGCGTCCCAGGCGCAGCAGGTTTAACATGGCCACCGAGTTTCCCGATGGAACGGCGCCGTCGTAGATTTTTTTCTGGCGAACGAGCAGGCTTTCTCCGTCATTGGCGGTGGAATAGAATCCTCCATTTTGTCCATCCCAGAAGTGCTCCAACAAATCTTTATTCAGGTGGAGTGCGGTCTGGAGGTAGTTTACATCAAATGTGGTCTCATAGAGTTCAATCAATCCCCAGATAAAAAAAGCGTAATCATCCAGATAGGCCGGCACAGCGGCTTCGCCCGTTCTGTAACGATGAAACAGTCGGCCGTCATCGGCGCTCATTTTCTTTAATATGAAATCCACGGCGCGTCTGGCGGCTGCGGTGTGCTCGGGTTCATCGAATGCACGGGCGCTTTTGGCCAGAGCCGCTATCATGAGGCCGTTCCAATCGGCCAGGATTTTATCGTCTTTGAACGGATGTATGCGTTTTTCACGATGGGCGAACAGTTTCTGCCTTGCGTCCTCGAGCTTTTTTTCAAAATCGGCCTGGGATAGATTAAGGCCGGAGGCGATTTCCTTAATTGGTTTGTTTAAATGTAAAATGTTAGCCGAAACCGTTTCCCCGGTCGCCTCTTGCGAAAAATTACCTTCCTTTTTGATATTAAATACGTGGGTGACAAAGTCGGCTTCTTCGCTGCTGAGAACCTCATGGATTTCCTTGTAGGACCAGAGATAGTACTTACCCTCTATGCCTTCGCTGTCGGCGTCCTCTGCAGAGTAAAACCCGCCATCGGGCGACGTCATATCCCGCAAAACGTAGGTGAAAATCTCCTTTGCCGTTCTTTTGTATTCTTTTTTTCCGGTTGCCTGATAAGCCTCGGTGTAAGCCATGGCCAGCATCGCCTGATCGTAAAGCATTTTTTCGAAGTGCGGCACGAGCCATTTCGAGTCTGTGGAGTAGCGGTGAAAACCGAACCCGACTTGATCGAAGATGCCCCCTCGCCTCATCGATTGAAGGGTTTTTTCCACCATCTCCAGAGCTCTTTCATTGCCTGTCTGCTTCCAGTATCGCAGCAGGAACAGGAAATTATGCGGGCTGGGAAACTTGGGCGAACTTCCGAAGCCGCCATCTTTCTCGTCGTAGAGGCCCGAAAGCTGCTCATAGGCCTGTTTGAGCACGGATTCGTCCAGTTCTTCATGGGGCGCTTGTTGAGAATTCTGCTGGAGCGCATCGACGATTTGATCGGCCGAATTTAATACATCCTTTCTCTGTTTGTCCCACACCTCTTTGAGCCGGGGTATCAAATCGAGCATTCCCATTCGCCCGAATCGAGTATTTTTAGGGATGTATGTGGTGGCGAAGAAAGGTTTCTTGTCGGGTGTCATGATGATGGTTAGAGGCCATCCGCCGCTTCCTGTCAACATCTGAGATACCTTCATGTAAATTTCATCTATGTCCGGTCGTTCTTCGCGGTCCACCTTCACGGACACAAACGCTTCGTTCATTAGCTTGGCTACTTCCGGGTCTTCAAATGATTCGTGTTCCATGACGTGGCACCAGTGACAGGTTGAATAGCCTATGGAGAGGAAGATAGGTTTATCTTCTTTTAGGGCTTTATCGAACGCTTCCTGTCCCCATGGATACCAGTCCACAGGATTATCCGCATGCTGAAGCAGATATGGGCTCTTCTCAAATTTCAGCCTGTTGGTATATTTTACTTTTGATTCAGTTCCTTTGTTCATTGCCCCTTCACTCGTGGAAGTTACTAAACCCGAAACTACCATGGCGATGCAGAACATCATAACCAGGGCTGTTTTTGCTTTTTTAAGCGCCACCACCGTCCCTCGACATGATGAAGAGCTCAGGTCTGAAATAATATCCACACGTTACGAAGCCTGATTTATCTCTTTATTTGGGGGTAAATATATATCGATGCCGGAGGATTTCTCTATTTCAGAACACTTTATTTAATCCTTGGGCGAAGGCAGGGGAAATTGGAACCTCTTAAAGGGGAGCACAACGAGGGGGGATTTGTCTTATATGTATGTATATCTGTTATACGGCTCCTGGGGGGGATTCTACTTAAACCGATGTTTCGGCCATACCATTTAGGTCATTTATTTTTTGTTATGCTCAGGTAGGCGTTAACCAGGCCGAAACAGCCCGCGAGCATCATGTCCCCGTTGGGCACGGCGAAGTAGCGCCCCAGGTTTTCGGCCATGGCTCTCTGAGGACCGGTTACACTGACGAAGCTAAATCTCTTTTCACCCTCGTATTTGGGAGATATAAAGGCGCCGTGTCCTCCGCTGTCGAAGACGGTTTCATTGGTAAGCACCCCTTCCATGAAATCATCCAGGAAGCCTTTAAGGGATTCAGCATCGAGGATGCGGGTATGGTGTTCGAACACGCCGAGGACGTGTTCCCCTTTTACCAGAACGCCTACGGTGTGCTGGTTACCCAGGTTCAACATGACTATTCCATCGTCTCTCTTCGATTCCACGACTGGATCGCTGAAGGCGCCCCAGATTGCCGCGCTGCCCGTGTCCATGAGCATTGCTCCCGGGAGGGTCCGCTGTACCGCCTGCATCCTGGTCATATACGGGGGGACGTCGAAATAGGCCAGTCCGGACAGGTGGCCTCCCTCTTCCATGAATTTTTTCCAGTGCTGGAAACGAAACTTCCTGTTGCTCATGTGTGGTGAATGGCCGTGGTCCTGGACGGCTATCGCAAATCGTTCAGGGAATTCCACGTTGAAAAGCTCCGCTGCAGACTTGAGGGCTTCCGGGTCTACGTCCTTCATTTCCACCGGGACCGCCTCCCGGGGAGCTTCCTCGGTTATGATCACCCCCCGTTCCCTGACTGCGTCCAGGTTATCTTTAAGGGTCATGGCAGCCAGTTCGGTTGCGTAAACTTTTAACCCTGCCTTGAGGTGATTCCTCACGGCTCCTGAGCATGGTCCGCCGCCCATGAGATTTCCCATGAGGAATATAGGTTTTTCGGCCCGAGTGAGTCTGTCTATACGTCGGCCTATAATGGTGGTTTGTGAGGGTAACACCATCTTCACGCAGTTTTCTATGGATGTATCAGGGTCGTACAGCAGGATATCCTGTGTCCCGGAGCCGATATCCATGGCCAGGATAAGCTCCGGCCCGCCGTTTGTTTCAGATTGCATAGTCGGTAGTTTCCTTATAAAAATTGCGTAACGGTTTTCAGTTAGAAGAGGGAGGAATTGCTAAAAGAGTCCTTTTCCTATTCCGATTTCCAGCATTATGAAAATGCCCAGTCCGATGCTTATTATGCCGGCGCCGGCCTTGATCTTGTTGCTAAAGTTCTCCAATTTTTTTGCGGTCACCATGAAGGGAAGGCTTATGAGGGTGCTTACGCCCATCATTCCTATTATGGAGCCTATACCGAATATAACTATATATAACAGGCCGCTGCTTATGGACGGTGCGCTTGTCAATACGAGGAGCATCAGGGCTGCGCTCCCGGCCAGGCCGTGCACCATTCCCACCATCATGGACTTGAACTCGGGTTTGATGTGCTGGTGGATGTGGGCTTGCTCTTCCACGTGGGAGTGAAGGTGCAGGTGCGCTTGCCGGCCATGAAGGTGGGAGTGCATGTGAATACGGTTAATTATCAGTTCTCTGATGACGACGACGCCCAGGAAAACGAGCATTGCACCTACCATAAATTCCATGAACAGGGCAAGCCTGTCGGGTATGGTCAACTTGAGGGTGAGTATGGCCATACCTACGGCCAGGAGGGTAATGGTGTGACCTATGCCCCAGAATATGCCCAGGAATGATGACTTCTTAAGGCTCTGGTTTTTCGTGACCAGTGTGGAAACGGCAATCACATGGTCGGCATTGAATGCATGTTGGATGCCCAACAGAAAGCCGAGAGCCATCATCGTGAATAACTCAGGGTGGAAGAATCCCATTACTTGCTCCTTTTAGCTGACTCGACATATTGCCACGATGCTCCGGGTTATGGGGTTAATAGGACTATATGCATAATATTAATCGTTAAGTTAATATAATACACCCCAGGTTCTTTACCATTTTTTAAGTGGGTTTGTCCACCCTGTAATAGAGGCTGCGCCCCGAGGGGGAGGACACATGGTCAAGGCTGGACGTTCAGACGGTGAATCGTTCTGGCCAGGCCGGTAGATTCATCTATATCTATTACCACGCCACATAACATGCCCTGTCCGGTGGCGCACTCGAACCTGCGGGGCATGTTTGTTATGAATTTTTCGATTACTTCTTCTTTTTTGATTCCTATGACCGAGTTAATGGGCCCCGTCATGCCCACATCGGTAATGTACGCCGTCCCCTGGGGTAGAATCCTTTCGTCGGCTGTTTGAACATGGGTATGGGTGCCGAGTACCGCGCTGACTTTTCCGTCCAGATACCAACCGAGGGCGATTTTTTCCGAGGTGGCTTCGGCGTGAAAATCAACTATGATTATGGGTGTTGTTTTCTTGAGAATAGATATTTCCCTGAGCGCAGTCTTGAAGGGGCAATCCACTCTGCTCAAGAATACTCTCCCTTCGAGATTTATGACGCCTATCTTCACTCCTCCCGAGGTGGTGAAAATTCCAGAGCCTCTTCCCAGTGATCCCTCGGGATAATTTGCTGGCCTCAGAAGGCGCTCTTCATTATCTATGAAGTCTGTAATCTCTTTTCGATCCCAGATGTGGTTACCGGAGGTGAGGACTTTTA
>CAYVLI010000198.1:0-5571 GCA_964452105.1 uncultured Nitrospinota bacterium | reverse complement strand
ATGGAAGGTCTGCTTCCGGGGTCTGAGCGAGCGCTACCGCCCCATCACGCCCGAGGCTGTGCGCCGCCTGGAGATGGAGCTCGAAATCATCCAGAAAATGGGCTACGCCGAATACTTCCTGCTTGTGTGGGACATCGTGGAGAAGGCCGGGGAGCTGGGCATTCCCACGGTGGGGCGGGGTTCGGCGGCCAACAGCATCGTCTCATACGTCCTGGGCGCTACCCACGTGGACCCCCTGGAGCACGATCTCTACTTCGAGCGCTTCCTGAACCCGGAGCGGGTCAGCCCGCCGGATATTGACCTGGATTTCTGCTGGCGGCGGCGGGACGAGATACTGAGATACGTTTACGAGCGCCACGGAGAGGAGCGCGTGGCCATGATAGCCACCATCAACAGGTTCTCTGCGCGCTCCGCGGTGCGGGACGTGGGGAAGGCACTTGGTCTCCCCGAAGCCGAGGTGAACGCCTTCAGCCGCCGTTTGCCCCACTGCGCGGCCTCGGCTGTGGAGAAGGCGGTGGAGACCATCCCCGAGTCCCGCGGCCTGCCTTTGAACAGGGAGCCGTACAAGACTATCCTGAAACTGGCCCGGGCGATAGACCGCTTCCCGCGGCACCTGGGCGTGCACACCGGGGGCGTGGTCATCACGCCGGGGCCGCTCACCGATTACGTTCCTTTGCAGAGGGCGCCCAAGGGGTTGGTGGTTACGCAGTGCGACATGTACGTCGCAGAGGACCTGGGCCTGGTGAAGGTGGACCTGTTAGGCCAGCGCTCGCTATCCGTCATCGCCGACACCATAAACGACATCAGGGAGAAGGGCGAAACGCCTCCGGACATGACTCACCATCGGCTCATAAAAGACCCCGGCACGCTGCGCCTCATGCGCACGGGGAGGAGCATGGGCTGCTTCTACATAGAGTCCCCCGGCATGCGCAACCTGATGAAGAAGCTCAGGGTGGAAGATTTCCCCACGCTGGTGGCGGCCAGCTCCGTCATCCGGCCCGGCGTGGCGGCCAGCGGCATGATGCGCCGCTTCATAGAGCGGCACAACGGCAGGGAGGAGGCGGTTTACCTGCACTCCTCCATGCGCTTCCTGGAGGAGACGCACGGAGTGATGATCTACCAGGAGGACGTCATGCGCGTGGTGCGGGAGGTGGCGGGGCTGAGCCTGGGCGAGGCGGACTCCATACGGCGGGCCATGAGCTTCAAGGGCTCGCCGGAAGAGGTGCTGGCGCTCAAAGAGCGGTTCATGGAGGGTGCGGCCGGGAACGGCGTGGACGGGGAGACGGCGGAGGAGATATGGCGGCAGGTGAAGAGCTTCGCCGGCTACGCCTTCTGCAAGGCCCACAGCGCCTCCTACGCGCAGGTCTCCTTCCAGGCTGCGTATCTCAAGACGCACTACCCGACGGAGTTCATGGCGGCGGTGATATCCAACGGCGGCGGGTTCTACCCCGCCTTCGCCTACATCGAGGAGGCGCGTCGCATGGGGCTGAGCATTCTGCCCCCGGACGTGAACCGCAGCGATTACCGCTACACAGCGGAAGGGGAGGGCGTGCGCATAGGTTTGATGCAGGTGCGCGATCTCACCAGGAAAGCCATCGATTCCTTGCTGGAGGCGAGGGAGGAGGGCTACTTCATATCGCTGGGGGATTTTTGCCGCCGCGTGGAGGTCACCGGCAAGGAGGTCGAGAGCCTCATTTTGTGCGGCGCTTTCGACTGCTTCGAATTTACCCGTCCCGAGCTGATGTGGAAGCTGGAGCTGCTCCGGTCATCCCGCGATCAAAGCAAAGACAGAGGGAGAGGCGAACACGAGGCTCGCCCCGACACCCCGCATTCCTCCTGGAATCGCGGTGCGGGTGAAAGCCTCTGGAAGGGGCTTCCCCTGGACGACTTCCCTCAATCCACGGCCATCGTACCGCGCGTACCCGATTACTCCTGGGAGAAGAAGCTGGCGCTGGAGCATGAGATACTCGGTTTTGAGGCCTCCGCGCATCCCATGACCCTGTACAGGGACGACCTGAAAGATGAGAAGCTCATATTCGCCCGGGAGATACCCCGACACGCGGGGAAGGTGGTGCGCGTGGCCGGGACCATGGTCGTCAATCGACGGGTGCGCCTGAAGGGGCGGGAGGAGTACATGAAGTTTGTCACCCTGCACGATGAGACGGACGTCTTCGAGGTAACCCTGTTTCCGTCCGCCTACAGAAAGTATGGCTATCTGATGGTCACCCGTGGGCCGTATGTGATAACAGGCCTGGTGGAGGATGACTGCGGCGCCTGCACGCTCACCGCCCAGAGGGTGGAACTTATCGGCCTGACGCTTCGGCGTAAGACGCTATGATGGATAGGGGCAGGCCTCTGTGCCAGCCCGAACAGGCAGATTTCCATCTTTTTAAGCTACCTGTCGCCCGTATGAGTGTGAATAGGAGAGGGCGACCGGCCGGTCGCCTCTCCGCAATTTTGGTTTGAATAGATGAACCTTATTTTATATTATGTTGGCTACCGGAGAGGGCTTTGAACATGCTTGATATTGCGATTATTGCGATTGGAGCTTTAGCTGTTTTTTTAGGCGGCAGGGCATACCTGCGGGAGGGGCGCTGGGCGCGCCTGGGGGCCATCCTGATGCCCGTGGGCCTGGCGGTGGCGGCAGTGGGGACGCTGCTTTTGATCATTCCCGACTTTTTCGGCGCCAAATGACTTTTTACGAGCCGAACTCCTCCGATTCATATATTCCCGCCTTCATATAAGTGAGGCAGCGACTTTGGCTGAAGTGGATATTCGCAAGGAAATAGAGAAGCTCAGGGAAGAGATACGCTTCCACGCGCATAGGTACTACGTGGAGGATAGCCCCGGGATAAAAGACTATGAGTACGACCAACTGTTCAAAGAGTTGGAGCGCCTGGAGCGGGAACACCCTGAGCTCATCACTCCTGATTCGCCCACTCAGCGGGTGGGGGCTGCACCTCTCGAAGCTTTCGAGACGGTTGACCATCTTGTCCCCATGCTCAGCCTTGACAATACTTATTCACCCGATGAGTTGAGGGAGTTCGAGGGGCGGCTCAAGAGGCTCGTGCCGGAGCGGGAGTTCCAGTATGTGGTGGAATTGAAGATAGACGGCCTCGGCGTGGCCCTGCTGTACAGGAACGGCGTCTTCGAAAGGGGCGCTACCAGGGGAGACGGCTCCAGGGGGGAAGATATCACGCAGAACCTGCGCACCATAAAGAGCATTCCACTGCGGCTCAGCGGAGACGGGCAAGCGCCGGAGACGCTGGAGGTGCGTGGGGAGGTTTACCTGCCAAAAATGGGACTCCAGAAGATAAATGAGGAACGGGAAAAGAATGGAGAACCCCTCTTTGCAAACCCCAGGAATGCTGCGGCGGGGTCGCTGCGCCAGCTGGACCCGAGAATCGTTGCGGAGCGTCCCCTGGACATTTTCATCTATTCGCTCAGTTATGCAGAGGGTGAGAGGCCGGCCACTCATCATGAGGCACTGGCTATGGTGAAGAGGCTCGGCTTCAAGGTGAATCCACAAACCAGATTGTGCGGGAGCATGGACGAAGTGCTCGATGTCTGCCTGGAATGGCAGAATAAGCACGAAGACCTGCCGTACGAAGTGGATGGAATGGTAATAAAGGTCAACGATGCGTCGCTGTGGGAGGAGCTGGGCGCCACGGCCAAGCACCCTCGCTGGGCCATAGCCTACAAGTTTCCGGCGCGGCAAGAGACTACGGTAATAAAAAACATCGAGGTGAACGTGGGACGGACGGGCGCGGTGACGCCCACGGCTGTTCTCGATCCCGTGAAGCTATCCGGGTCCATCGTGAGCCGTGCCACCCTCCACAATGAGGACGAAATCCGCCGCAAGGACATCCGCATAGGGGATACGGTGATAATCGAGAAGGGGGGAGAGGTTATTCCCAAGGTGGTGCGGGTCCTGGAATCCAAGAGGACGGGAAGAGAAAAAGAGTTTCACATGCCCGCGAAGTGCCCTGCCTGCGGAGCGGATATATACAGGCCCGAGGGTGAGGCCGTGCACCGCTGCACCGGCTCGAACTGCCCGGCGCAGCTCAAGGAGAAGCTTATCCATTTCGCCGCCCGCGGGGCCATGGACATCGACCACCTGGGGCCGAAGGTCATAGAGCAACTTGTGGATAAGGGGCTGGTGAAAGATTATGCAGACCTCTATTCCCTGACGCTGGAGCAATTAACGAGTCTGGAGCGCCTGGCTGAGAAATCCGGACGAAACATTATTGAGGCCATCGATAAGAGCAGGGAGCGGGGGCCGGACAGGGTTCTGTTTGCCCTGGGCATTCGTTTTGTGGGGGACAGGGCGGCCCGCATACTTGTCGAGAACTATTCCTCTATAGATGAGCTCATGACGGCAAGGTCCGATGAGCTGCAGGAGATACAAGAGATAGGCCCTGTAGTCGCGGAGAGCGTCGTGCGGTTTTTTGCGCAGGATAGTAACCGGCGGGTGGTAGATAAACTGCGAAGAGCCGGTTTGAATCTCACCGTCTGGAAGAAGAAGGCCTCTAAAGGACCTTTCGAGGGAAAACAGTTCGTTCTGACCGGTGTACTGGACGGCATGACCCGGGACGAGGCGAAGGCCTTAATTGTATCGCTTGGCGGGCGGGTCACTTCGTCGGTGAGTGGAAACACCGACTACGTTGTTGCAGGCCGCGAGCCGGGCTCCAAGCTCGATAAAGCTAAAGCACTGGGCGTGCAGATACTCGATGAGAACGCTTTTTTGAAGTTGAGCGGAAGAGATGATTAGGCATGGCTTCATGTCTTTAATTGCTTTAATTATTTAAGCTGAACACTGAAAAAGTCCTCTATAATACCGAATACCGCTTCTTTTTTACGTTTAATGCATGGTGTCCTTCCCGCAAAAGCGGGAATCCAGTGTTTTCAATGGTTTGCGGGGCACCTGGATTCCCCGGTCAAGCCGGGGAATGACAGGAAACAAACTTTTTCAGGGTTCTCTAAGAGAGGATGGGAGTAACATGGCTGCTTTATACATTATCATAGCTATTATTAGCGGGCTGGTCAGTTATACCATCGCCAGAAACAAGAACCGCAATCCTGTAGCCTGGTTTTTCGGCGGCCTGTTCCTGTCCATCGTAGGGCTCCTGATAATAGCGGTTTTGCCCTTGAAGGGTAAGAAATGTCCTCAGTGTGCGGAGACGGTGAGACCTGAGGCCAGGGTTTGCCGTTATTGCAACTATCAGTTTACCTGATTTTATTGCTCCTTCCATAAACCTAAATTTGTCATCAGGAAACAGCTTTTCTGCGGGAACCCTTTTGAAAAAGTGTTCCCGCAGACACTCTCCCCAAACTTTTTTGATACGGTAGGCGCACGGCGCGCCGTGCCCCTACGTGCAGGGGTAAGGGAGTTACTTTCAGCCCTATTGCAAAATTTGGGATTATATTGAAACTTCCGCCCATCCCGGAAAGACGGGAGGCGTGTATCTTGTGATGTCCCTTTATTAACAAAGGTTTTTCGGTTTTTTGGTCCAAACCCTCTCTTCCGCTTCCAGAATCACCAAAGTGTTTGATTTCATACAAGAAATGTCA
>CAYVLI010000197.1:0-5573 GCA_964452105.1 uncultured Nitrospinota bacterium | reverse complement strand
GGTTCTTGTAGTGGGCGATGTGAACTCTACGCTGGCCTGCAGTATTACCGCTTCTAAGCTGTGCATTCCGGTGGCACACGTGGAAGCCGGCCTGCGCAGTTTCGATCGAACCATGCCTGAGGAGATCAACCGTCTGGTGACGGATGCACTCTCCGATTATCTTTTCACTACCTGTGAGGACGCCAATAAAAACCTCCTCAGGGAGGGGATACCCGAACACAAGATGTATTTTGTCGGCAACGTTATGGTGGATACCCTTCTTCAATTCAGAGACAAGGCCTTAAAGGAATCCACCGTTTTGAGCAAAATGGGCCTTGCTGATGAGTTCAGGAAGGGCTTTGTAAGTGATTATGCGGTTGTGACCCTGCACAGGCCGTCCAACGTGGATGATGAAAATCGCTTCTCGAATATCCTCCAGGCCCTTGAGGACATAGCAGAGAAATTGCCGGTTCTCTTTCCGGTGCATCCCAGGACAAGAAAACAACTTCAGGCTTTCGGTCTATACTCTGAACTTGAAGCAAGCGTGCAGGCTTTTGATTCATCCGTTAAGGTGAAGAACAGGGGGTTATACTTACTTAATCCGCTCGGCTACCTGGATTTTCTGAGACTGATGAGCAGAGCAAAGCTCGTTTTCACAGACTCAGGAGGCATACAGGAAGAAACTACGGTGCTGGGAATTCCGTGCCTTACCCTACGAGACAACACCGAACGGCCGGTAACTGTAACCATAGGCACGAACCGGATCGTGGGCACCGATGCCGAAACGATAGTCAAGCATGCGGATTCCATATTGAACGGTGAGCCGATTCAGTACGAGCTTCCACCCCTCTGGGATGGCAACGCCGCGCGGCGCATAGTCGAGATTTTATTGTCTTCATTCAAACTTGGTTAGCGAAACACTTTACCGATGGCTCAAACTTTTAGAGTGGATTTATGTTTGGTGTCGAGAGCAGAAGAGGTGTTATCAATAGTATTGCGAGTAGGTTTGAAGGCAGGCTTCTGGAGATAGGTTGCGCCCTCAATTCGGTTATAAATCAAAGCGACGAATATGCAATATTCGGATTGGATGTTTTCCCGCCTCATAACAGGACTTTAAATAAAAGATTTTGCCTCGCGGATGCGGAATTCATCCCTTTCAAAAGGAGCCAGTTCGACATTATAATCGCAGGCGAGTTGATAGAGCATCTTCCCGATCCTCGCATTTTCTTGAGGGAATGCCATCACGTTTTGAAACCTTCGGGGCATTTAATTCTGAGCACACCCAATAAAAAGTCATATATTGACAGGATATTCGGCCTGAATTACCCCGAAGAACAAAGCAGCAATCTATTGGGGAAAATGGTGAGGTCGAGATTTATAAAGGGTGCGGTGGGTTACAAGTCTTCACCCCCCGCTGAATATGATGATTATCGCCACAAGAACATTTTCGACAGGGAGCAACTGTCTTCCTTATGCCAAGGGGAGAATCTGTTTTTGGTTCAAGCTTTTTATACTGCGCTCTATTATGGATGGGATTCTAAATTGGGACGGATGATATCTTTCATCAAAGCTCTAATGCACCGACTGCTCCCGCTAAGTTTACATGAATGTATGATTCTATTATTAGTGAGAAAATGAGAATCTGGATAGTTAACCCGTTTGATCCCGTTCCCGGGGAATCGTTCAGGCCTGGCAGATACGCTACGCTGGCGGAGATGCTATTGGCAAGAGGACACCGGGTCACGTGGTTTACATCATCTTTCTTCCATACTACAAAAAGCTATAGGCCACGGAAAGTCAAAAACGGGGCGCAGAGACATAACCTGCAGGTCATATTTGTGGATGTTCCACCTTATTCCGGAAACATAAGCATCAAAAGAGTCCTGAACCATCTCCTTTACTCGCGGCGTTTTTCTCGCCTCGCATCATCACAGGGAGACAAGCCCGACCTGATACTTGCCAGCGCGCCTCCCCTTGCTTCGGCCAAAGCGTCCATCAAGATAGCAGAGCGCCTGGGGACTAGATGCGTTATCGATGTGCAAGACCTGTGGCCGGAGGTCTACAAAACGATTTTCCCGGACGGATTGCTCAGCCTTTATAACGTCCTTTTCTGCCCCCTTAAAGTCTATGCCGACCAAGTTTACAGCGGCGCTTTCGGGCTGTCAGCCGTGTCTGAGGAATATCTCAATCGCGCACTGTCTGTAAGCGCTAATGGTGATAAACCGAAAGTAATAGTGCCTTTAGGGATAGACCTTGATATATTCCGCGAGGTGGAAAGGACCTGCGGCGAAACAGGATGGCCCCTTCCATGGAAACAGGAGGGAGAATTTTTGGCCACTTATGTCGGCACCATAGGGAAGAGCTACGACATAGAGACGACGATAAGGGCCGCCGCGCTTCTAAAAAACTCTCCTCAGGTGAAATTCTTCTTCGCAGGGGGAGGTCCTCAAATCAATGGTATGAAATCCCTCGCATCTCGATTAGAATTGGATAACGTAACGTTTACAGGGCTGTTGCCTTTCGATGCTATGGTCAGGTTGCTGAAAGAATCAGATGTCGGTCTCAATGTTTTCACTGCTAAAGCAGCGCAAACATTTCCCAACAAGGTATTCGATTATATGGCCGCCGGGCTTCCAATGATAAACTCGTTGAAGGGTGAGCTCCGGGAGCTTTTGAGCGAGCGGAAGATAGGGCTACAGTATGAAGCGGAAGATGAGCGGTCACTGGCGGAAGCGATCCGGCACCTCAACTCTAATAAGGAAATGTGCTTGCGGATGGGGACGAGGGCCAGGGAGATAGTGGAGCAAGAGTTCGACCGCCGCAAAAGCTACCTCAAATATATAGATTTTCTGGAGAATGCCGCCTCAATTAGTTCACATTAAGATGAAAAGACTGTTTGACCTCTGGTTTACCGCCGTGGGGCTTCTTTTTCTGGGTCCCATCATGTTGTTGATATTGGGTGGGGTCAAGCTTGACTCCACCGGCCCTGCGTTTTTTATCCAGGAGCGCGTTGGCAAAGACCAGAGGAAGTTCCTGATGTACAAGTTCAGGACCATGGTGGAAGAAGCGCCGACCCTGGGTCTGAGGCATAATGTTTCAAAAGATGACTCAAGAATTACCAGATTCGGCAAGTTTCTGCGAAAATTTAGCCTTGACGAGTTGCCCCAGACCATCAATATACTTAACGGAGAAATGAGCATAATCGGTCCGCGCCCCACTTTAAGCTATCAGGTGGAACAATACAATAGCTCACAGCTCGGGCGCCTCCTGATGAAACCCGGCATTACCGGCTGGGCCCAGGTGAACGGAAGAAACCTCCTCACCTGGCAGGAGCGGATTAAGCTTGACGTATGGTACGTAGAAATCATTCCCTTGCACTTGACATTGATATACTGAAACGTACCGCCGGAGTGGTACTGCGAAGGGAAGGGCTTTACGGAGGTGAGGGTGTGAATTACGATTTCGGGAAAAGAGGATGAAGTTCAACATACTCTTCACCAGCGTCGGCCGCCGTGTGGCCCTGGTCAAACATTTCAGACACACTCTTGAGACGCTGGGTCTCAAGGGCAAACTGATAGGTGCCGACGCCACACTGACCGCCCCAGCCATCCATTTCGCGGATGAGCAGTATTTGGTACCCCACTTCGGTAATGAGAACTATATCCCTACCCTCCTCGAAATATGTGAGAAAGAAAAAATCAGGCTTCTCATCCCCCTGAACGACTATGAGCTTTCCCTACAGGCGGTCAACAAGCCTTGCTTCTCAGAATTGGGGACTGTGGTCCATATATCTGATCCGAGGGTTATTGAGGTTGCCCTGGACAAGCTGGCCACTGGCCGCTTCTTCAGGGAAGCGGGCATCGGCCACCCTCAAATTTACGACATTCAGGATGCCCTGAACTGGGAACAATACCAATACCCCTGCCTCCTCAAACCGCGATACGGCAGCGCCAGCAAGGGAATTCATCAGATCAACTCTCAGGAAGAACTCTTGTTTCACGCATGTGGCGATACTGAATATTTTCTACAGGAATGTCTTAAAGGGGCGGAGCATACGCTGGATGTTTTCGTTGACGGGCAACAACGCGTTCGTTGCGTAGTGCCGAGAAAGCGGATAGAGATCAGGGCGGGGGAGGTAAGCAAGGGAGTCACTGTTCGGGACGAAAAAATCATTGAGGCCGGACGAAAAGTCGTCAAAAAGCTGAAGAAGGTGTACGGAGTCATCAACCTGCAATGCTTCCTCACCGCTGAGGGAGAAGTTAAATTCATCGAGATAAACCCACGCTTCGGTGGCGGAATTCCCCTTTCAATAGCGGCGGGAGCGGATTTCCCCAGATGGCTCGTGGAAATGGTTCTGGGCCGCGATCCGGAGATCGACCAGAAAGCGTGGGAAAGCGGCCTCTACATGCTGCGCTGGGACGAAGCGATCTTCAAACATGAAAGCGAGATGGAAGGTTGATAGGACTGGTGACCTTTGACCTTGACGATACACTTTATCCAGAAGAAGAGTTCGTTTTCAGTGGATTTAAAGTAATATCTGAATACATTAAGTCTAACTATACCTATAAGTTCGATTTTTATCGATTGTTCGTAAGCCTTTATGAGGATGGGGTGAGGGGGGACATCTTCAACCGCGCTCTCTCTATGGCGGGAATCGAGTATGAGGACGAGCTCATAGGTGAGCTGGTAAGATTATACAGAGACCATCAACCGGACATCAGGTTGTACAATGATGCAGAGGAAATCCTGCGAGAGCTGTCAGGGAGATTTATTCTGGGCCTCATAACTGATGGATACCTGAGTTCGCAGAGGAGCAAGGTTGAAAGGCTTGGCATTGCGGATTATTTCGATAAAATCATCTTCACGGATGAGTTTGGTCCGGAGGCGTGGAAACCTTCCGAGTTCGCATTCGAAAATATGATGAGACATTTTCACTTCCATGGAAAGCAATGCGTTTACGTTGCCGATAACCCCCATAAAGACTTCTTGGCCCCCAGGAAATTGGGCTGGTTGACGGTGCGCGTTATAAGGGAAAACGGGCAGTACAAGGGGGCCAAGGTGGCTCCGGAATGGGAAGCGCATCAAACCGTTTTCAGTCTGCGAGAGCTCAGGTCCGTCCTGCACATTCGGGAATAGTTAGGGCGGTTGGGCTGCAAAAGGCAAGATCCATGGATCAGGAACGAAAGACGCCATATAGGAATACCGCTATCAAGACCCGATATCGCAGATCTTGAGAGAAAATATGTGAGTCAGGTGCTGGACATGCACCAGCTCAGCCTGGGGCCGAAACTCGGGGAGTTCGAGCGCCTCATGGCAGAGTTCGTGGGCACGAAATACGCCGTGGGAGTGCCGGCCAAAGTCATAAAAGAACATAAGCCGGATTAATTTATTCTTAAAGCTGAACAGCATGAGGAGACTTGCAAAAGTGATAAAAGCATTGATCTCGCCCAAAAAATACCTTCAGGGTCCCGGAGTTTTAAAAGACATCGGTAAGCACGCTTCCCGTCTGGGCAAGAGTATGCTAATCGTGGGAGGCCCTACGGCCCTCCGCTGCACCAGGGAAACGATGGAGCAATCCTTCAGGGAAAAGGAGG
>CAYVLI010000196.1:0-5616 GCA_964452105.1 uncultured Nitrospinota bacterium | reverse complement strand
GCCTGATCAACCGGCCCTTATGGTAGGTGTCCAGCAGTATTCGTGCGTTTTCCGCGGCAGACTCTATCCGACTCTGGATTTGCTTCCCCCGGGGCAACTGGATGTCTTCTTCGGAGAAGTCTATGGAAGCTTCGAGGAGTGTGAGACATTCCGTGAGGCTCTCACTGATGCGGATTATCTCCTGAGAAAGCCTTCCCCGCAGGCACTCCAGGGCGGCAGCCGCTCCTGCACTCGCCCCGGCTTCTATCATGTCGGCCACAGCTTCCGCCTGAGCCAGGTCCATGCGGTCGTTCAAAAAAGCCCGCCGGGTGAACTCTCCCGGCTCTGCAGGCTTGGCCCCGGCTCTCATGCACAAGTCTATGATGGCCTCCACAGGCCCGGGGCCGCCATGACAGCTTATCTCCACCACATCCTCACCTGTGTAGGAGCGGGGCGCCAGCATGTGGGTCATCATCACTTCGTCGGCGTACCGTCCCGTGAATGGATCGACTATGAAACCGTGAACGACCTTATGGGAGGCTGATTCCAAAATGGAGCGGCCGTCGGGGAGTCTAAACAGCTTGAGAGCTATTTCCACAGCATGCGGCCCGCTGAGCCGAACCACTGCTATGCCTCCCCGGCCGTGCGGGGTGGAGAGGGCTACTATGGTTTCTTCATCCGCAACCATGGGCGATCAGAATAGCGGTGTAAAGTCCTTGGTCAAGGCGCAGGATAAATGTGCATGAAACATCATCGATTACGTTCATCCATCATATTGCTCGCCCCCCCTGCGGGGACTGATTTTTATCTTTCTCCTGGAGCCTTCGCCTTTGCTTACGGTTCGCACATCTTTGTCGTTCTGCAAAGTCAGGTGAACTATCCTGCGGTCTCGGGAGTTCATGGGAGCAAGGAAGACGGCCTTCCCCGTGGAACGGACCTCATCGGCCGTTTCCCTGGCCAGACTTTCTATTTTGCTTGCATGTTTGTTTCTATAGTTTTCGGTATCCAGCAGGACCTTGACCTTCTGACCCATCTTTTTGCTCAGCATACGGTTCAACAGATACTGCAGGGCGTCTATGGTCTGGCCTCGTTTGCCTATGATGAGTGCGCTCTGCGGGCTGGTAATATTAAGGCAGAGGTTCCCGTTTGTCTCTGCTCCTTCCACAACGCAGCTTATATCCATTTTACTCAGTATGCCCTCTACCATCTCTTGAGCGTCTGAAATTATCCTTTCTTTCGGATCGTAATGGAGCCTGATCTTCACGAAATTGCTGCCGATAAAACCGAACCTCTTCTTGTTCTCCTCCACTACCTCGACTTCGACCTTCTCTTCGGGAAGGCCGATCTTCCCTAAAGCTTTTTCCAGGGCTTCAAGCTTCGTTTTCCCCTCTTCTTCCATCCATTCCATATCGACCTCCTTGTTTGGTCTTGTCTCTCTTGCTCAGATTTGTTTGGACGTCTCCCTTTCCACTCATTTAAGACGCTTACAAGAAGAAGGCTCTCTCCAAATTTCAACTCTTGGCCGGTGCAACGGTCATCTTCCGTTTTATGAAATATTGCTGTGCGATGGTCAGTAAGTTATTGATCATCCAGTAAATTACCAGACCCACGGGGAAATATATAAACATCATAGTAAAGATTACGGGCATCATGAGCATCATCTTGGCCTGCCGCGGATCACCCATGACGGGGCTCATTTTCTGCTGGAAAAACATGGTCACACCCATAATAATGGGAGTGATGAAATAAGGGTCGTATTCGGATAAGTCCTTGATCCACCATACAAAAGGGGCCTGCCTCAATTCAATCGAATAGAGCAGCGCCATGTAGAGTGCATAGAAAATAGGCAGTTGTGCAAGCATGGGGAGGCATCCCCCCATGGGGTTAGCCTTGTGGGTGCGATAGAGATGCATCATCTCCTGGTTGAGGCGTTGTTTATCGTTGCGATATCTCTTCTGGAGTTCTTTTATCTTGGGCTGAAGCCCCTGCATCCTCTGCATGGCCACGAAGCTTTTCTCGGTAAGGGGGTAGAAAGCGGCCTTGATGACCACGGTAAGCAGTATTATTGCCAGGCCGTAGTTGTGAGTGAAGGAATCGAACCAGTTTAAAACGGCGAGCAGCACTTTTGCCAACCAGCGCGTGACGGTTTCGCCAAAGGGCGTCCAGCGGTAATCGATAACTTTTTCCAGTGTTACGCCATAACTTTCGAGGCGCTTGGATTCTTTGGGCCCGATGTAAAGCTCAGTCCCCGAAGCGGCACTGTCGCCGGATATATGCCGCTCCAATCCCATGGCTATCTTATCTCCGTTTTTCCTGTGCAAAACGGCTGGAGCGGCCTCATTATCGGGCAGCATGGCCACCGCGAAGTACTTGGTGCTTATGGCCACCCATTTGATAGGCTCCGTCACGACCAGATTGTCTTTAAACTTCCTGGGCTTATACTTTGTGGTATCCTTTCCATCGTAAGCGATTGTCTGGATGCCGACCCGACGACCCTTTCGTTTCTTTTCCTCCGTGATGGCGGAGCCCCATGTCAGGCTGTAGGGTACGCCCTGGAGATTGCCGGTCAGGCCTTCTATCCTGATATTTGTACCGAAGGAATACTTGTCTTTATGGAAGGTGAACTCTTTTACGACCTTGACGCCGCTGCCATCATGGTAGGACATCGTCAATTTGCCGTTATCACGGCGGTCATGCAGTGACAGGCTCTCCACGTTGGCCTCGTAAACCGCTCCATTCAACCTTTTGTTAAACAGGTTGGTGTTTAATTCCTCACCGCCGGTGGTGATCAGCTTACCACTCTCCTGATTCAGGTCCAGGGCCAGGGGCATATCACGGTAACCGAGTTTGGGTATCATCTCCAGCCTGCCGCCATCCTTGTTCTTGTATTTCTTAAGGAGATAGCTTTTCAGCCTGCCCCCGAGGGTCGTGAAGGTAATTGTAGCCAGGTCTGTCTCGACGACCACATCCTTAACCTGCGGTAGCTCCCCGCCCTTGTAATAAGGCTTGTCGGTCAGTGACTTTATCTCCACCTGTTTCCCATCGGCAGCCCTGCCGGGCCGGGCCGGCTCCGGCTGCACTGCAGAGACCTCTTGCCGCTCGGTTTCCATCGCCAGCTGCTTTTGAAGCGCCTGCTTTTCCTTAACGTTCTTCTGCTCGTAATAACCCCACAGGAGCAGGACAAGCATGGATAAAATAACAGCCACCAGCGCTCGTCTTTCCATTAAAACTCACCTCAACAGGGTCCTCCCCCTTACAGGGGGAGCTAAATGAATTTTGAGTATGTCTAACATCGCAATTTATACATCTCGGGACCCAACTGACCTCTTTTCAAAATACTCAAGGCACCGGATCGTAACCGCCCGTATGCAAAGGGTGGCACCTCGAAATGCGCTTCAGGGCCAGCCATGTACCCTTAAACAGGTGATGCTTGCGCAAAGCCTCAACCGCATAGGAGGAACAGTTAGGCGTGAACCTGCAGGATGGAGGGAAAAGAGGAGAGATAAACCTCTGGTAACATTTTATTAAAAAGATCAATGCTCTCGTCATTCCTACCGTTTTCCGCGAGGGCCGCTATTCCGTCGCCGCTCTCATTTTAACTCAGGCTCTTCGCCCTGGCTTCGTCAGTCGATTTCTCTGGTTGGAGGAGTTTGCTTCTGCTCTCCTCTATTCTTTTCAGCGCGTCGATGAATAACGGTTCCAATGTCTTGTAGCTTTGCTCTTTCAGACCTTTGCGCGCAATTGCAACCAGATCGATACCGGGGTTTAAACAATATTTGTTTCGCCTGAAAACCTCCCTGAGCAAGCGCTTGGCCCTGTTGCGCTCCACTGCATTACCTGTCTTCCTGGATGCGCTGACACCCAATCTTCTCCTGGGGTTTTCGGATTCCATCCAGAAGATCACAAAGTAGCGGCCTACGATCTTATTCCCCTGGCTGTAAACCTTCCGAAAGTGATAGTTTCTCTGGATTCTTTCCGCTTTACTCAGGCTGTATAGTTTCATCTATCACTTTTTGTTAGAGGTCCTTTAGTTCCAGCCTTTACACGGTAAGCCGCTTCCTCCCCTTGGCCCTCCTCCTCTGAAGGACCTTTCTGCCCCCTTTGGTGCTCATCCTGGCCATAAAGCCGTGGGTTCTCTTGCGTTTCGTTCTTGAAGGTTGATAGGTTCTCTTCAACTGCCGCCTCCTATGCCATGATCACGGCCCCTGCTTCAAGGGAGCTCTATCATACTTAATAAAGCGTTAATATATCCTGTTAAAATATCCCGCTCGTTTATGACCCGTTCGACAGGCTTTTAAATTTATGCCCGCCTCGACAACTTTTCCACAAATTCTATTATAATCCCATACTTCGACTATAAAAGCTAACATCATGACGACTCGCTGTCAAGCACAATAAGGAATCAGCAATTACCTCAAAAAAAAGAATCCCCTGGATGAATCCGGAGGTTCGCCCCTCCATTCAGCGTGATGAGTGATGCTCCGACCCTTAAAAGGGCAGGTATCCCTTTGTCATTGCCGCTCCCCCGCTGTCATTCCCGCTCCCCCGCTGTCATTCCCGCGGAAGCGGGAATCCAGACCAACCTCCCCTGCTGCGCGGCAGGGGCGCCTCCTGCAGCAGGCGGCGCCTAAAAAACCGCCTTTTCGCTTTCATTAGCTCCTAAACCTTTGAATATAAGCCAGATATGCCAATATCAAGATGAAAAGCAGGGTAAGCCCTGCAATCAGAAATCAGGAATTACCTCATTTTTTTAATCCGGATTCGTCATTATGAACTCGCTTTTCTGAGTGAACCTTTTTTACCTTCAAGCATCCCCCTAAAAAAATTTAGCCTGGTAGCGTAACGTTGCTCCATCTGGTAAAAAAGCTTGACAGAATGGTCGGACCAGCGTATTATGATAATGATTATCACTACCATTATCTTTTAACGTGAATTTAAACTCCGATTTCGAGATTAATCCGGCCTGCAGGCCCCGGAATAACGGCGGCCCTGCCCTGGTCCACCCGGTTCAGTGGGCCTGCGGGCTCAATTTCTTCAAGGGTCTATAAAGGGTAGTAACCTCACCCCCCGCCCCTCTCCGCAAGCGGAGAGGGGATGAAAGGGTTAGATGGACTGTAAAGACAATTCATAAATTGTCCCTACTATGCTCATTTCTCTGATGCCCTCTCTAAAAAGAGGGTACGTATCCGGCCAGGATGTCTCCCAGTTGAGTAAACTCCCTGTGCTCCAGGAGGTTCCTCTTTATGTGGGCAAGCGTCGTGGGAATGTACTGCAGGTAGGCGTCGTTGCCGCGCAGAGCCTTCTGCGAGGCGAAAGTCCCTATCGCCTTCAGATTCCGCTGGAGGCACGTTGTGTTAAATATCTCCATGAATTTTTCCCTGCCCTGCCCGGCGCCTTCCTCTTCTCGTCGTCGGTCAAGGTAGTAGTCCAGCAGTTCTTCCTCCCACTCGGAAGGAAGCTGCACGTAAGAGTCCCTGAGCAGGGAAGCCAGGTCGTACTGTGGCGGGCCGAGGCGGGCGTCCTGAAAATCGAGGATTCGAAGCCGGTCTCCCTGGACCATGAGGTTCCTGCTGTGGTAGTCGCGGTGAGTGAAATAGAGCTTCTGCTCGAGCATGGTGCGGGCCATGCCCCGGAAAA
>CAYVLI010000195.1:0-5620 GCA_964452105.1 uncultured Nitrospinota bacterium | reverse complement strand
TTCCCCACTCCTGTATAACCTTCTGCCCTATGGATATGTGCACCGAAAAGAAAGTGGCCAGCGAGCAGCCCTCCTGCCCGATCCGCTCCATGGCCAGCAGGTAGGTCAGCAGGTCGGCGCCCTGTCCGGCGCCGTATTTGGTTGATATGGGCAGACCCAGGAGGTTGGCTTCACGAAAGATGGATACGACCTCATCGTTGCGCAGGCCATCCAGGTAACATTTGTCCTCTATGGGACGCACCTTCTGGCAGGCCCTGTCCACCGTTCTGAGCAATTGCTCCTGTTCGGGTGATATGTCGAAATTCATGACGGATATATTTTCAATCCCCTCCTGCATTCCTTCTGCTCCTTTCTTATCAGTAATTTGATTAATGCGTCTATATCTCTTCCTTTCAAGGTTTACAAACTCAATTATAACAAGTATATCATAATGTGTTCTTGAGTTCTATATGTTTAAGCGGCAGAACCCCCACACACATACCGTTGCGTTTAAAACTACCCCCATATTTTTATGGTCATAATATTACGAAACCTCGAACGCCGGTTTCACGTCTATTAACTGTACGTGTCCGATACATCAAGTGACGCTTTTTTATAGATATATTGCTTGTGTAAATATATTTTTATCTAAACTTACTTCCACGGTAAGATGTGATATTGTGATATATGGTTGTGCTTATAAAAAAACTCCATGATCTGCACAAACCCTCCCCGGGCAGGATTGCCACCCGGCTTCGGATGGAGGGTCTCAACCCCGCCTGCAGCGCGGCTATTAACAGATGAGCATAAAATAGAATTTTTTTTATTATTTGCATCGGGAAAACAATATTATCTTTCTTTACGTCTGATTAATAAAACTGTAAACATTGAAAAATATTACTTTCTCCTTGACTTTTAATTGTCACTTCTTTATATCTTCTGAAAACAGCTTTTTATGAGAGGAGGTCTGCAATGCCGAAGTTTGAAGCGGTTAAAATGGATGAGTTGAAAAAGACCATCGGGATTTCCCCGAAAAGGATGAAAAAACTCAAAGAGTACTCGGAATTCCTTTCTAAACTGACCCCTGACAATGGCTGCAAGGTGATCTGCGACAGGGGGGAAAACATTAACACAGTCAGAAACAACATAAAGAAAGCAGCTCAGATGGCAGGGAAAAATGTTACTACCAGGAGATCAGGAAATGTCATAGGCGTCTATCTGGCTGGAAGGAAGCGCCGGGGCCGCAAGAAGGTCAAAAAGAGCTGAAGCCGAAGGAAAAATTACTCATCACTCCCTTGAAGAATTTAAGCCGCGATCTGTTGAGTGACATATCTTAATGCCATCCTTTTGCGAGAAGACACCTTTAACTCGCAGCAACCCCAAAAATCCACCATCTTTCCTGTAGCTTGTATGACAGGCTCCTCTGATAAATAAAATTCACCCCACACCGAACAGGAAACGAAAAAATTTTCATGAGCTCTTGCATCGAGGAAAATCTCAGTCGCCCCCTCCGAAACATACGGATACGGCGACAAGCAATAAATGCAGACAGCGTTAGCAAAAAAATTGATAAATTCATGCTCATATCATATATTAAAATAAGCCGGATAGGAAGACCGGCAGAACGCGCCGGAACAAGATATTCAGCCGTTACGTTATGCGCTGCTGCGGAAATGTTCCATAGCGGTACTCCACCGATAAGGCGAGAGAGCTTGTAATGAGAGGAAAAGCACAATTCAGCATATGGTACCTGCTCCTGGCCTTTGTCTTCATGATCATACTCCAGAATTACATCGCCTCACCCCCTATTGAGAAGCCCTCCTACAGCAAGTTCAAGAGTATGCTCAGAGAGGACAAGGTCAAGGAGATAATCGTCGGCTCCAAGATGATAAGAGGAACTTATCTTGGTCAGGACGGGCGGGAGGTGCGTTTTTCGGTCGTCCGTGTTGAAGACCCCTCCCTCATAGAACAGCTCGAGAAGAAGAACATAACATTTTCCGGCCAATACGAGAGCCCGTTCGTGAGAGGGATTTTAGGGTGGATCATACCTCTGATAATAATCTTCATCATCTGGGGTTTCCTGCTCAGGCGTATGAACCCGGGAGCCGGAGTGATGACCTTCGGCCGGAGCAAGGCTCGTCTTTATGCCCAGGATAAGGAGAAGACGACGTTCGAAGACGTGGCAGGGGTGGAGGAAGCCATGGATGAGCTCATAGAGATAGTCGAATACCTGCGAACACCCGAAAAGTTCAGGAGGCTCGGAGGCAAGATTCCCAAGGGTGTGCTACTGGTGGGTCCGCCGGGGACAGGTAAAACTCTGCTGGCCAAAGCCGTGGCCGGAGAGGCCGACGTGCCCTTCTTTAATATAAGCGGTTCGGAATTCGTGGAGATGTTCGTAGGCGTGGGCGCCGCACGCGTGCGAGACCTCTTTCAACAGGCCCAACAGAAGGCGCCCTGTATAGTCTTCATAGATGAGCTGGATGCCCTGGGCAAAGCAAGGGGGATTAACCCCGTGGGCGGGCACGATGAACGAGAGCAGACCCTCAACCAGCTCCTGGTGGAGATGGACGGCTTCGATAGCACCAAAAGCGTCATAATCATGGCGGCCACCAACCGGCCCGAGATACTCGACCCCGCCCTCATGAGACCGGGAAGATTCGACCGTCAGGTCCTGGTGGACCGCCCGGACCTCCAGGGGAGGGAAGCGATACTTAAAATCCACGTAAAGTCGGTCAAGCTTGCGCCTGAGCTGGACTTGAAGGTGGTGGCCGCCAGAACTTCAGGCCTTGTGGGGGCGGACCTGGCCAATATCGTCAACGAAGCAGCGCTCCTGGCCGCCCGAAAAGGCAAGAACGAAGTGGGCATGCAGGATTTCGATGAAGCCATAGATCGTATCATCGGCGGTCTCGAAAAAAGGAACCGCGTTATGAACAAGCACGAAAAAGAGATCGTGGCTCATCATGAATGCGGTCACGCCCTCGTGGCGGAGATGCTTTCCACCACCGACCCGGTGCACAAAGTCTCCATAGTGCCAAGGGGTATAGCCGCCCTGGGGTTTACCCTGCAGCTTCCCACCGAAGACAGGTACCTCATGACCAGGCAGGAGCTTATAGACAAGCTGGCAGTGCTCATGGGAGGACGAGCCGCCGAAGAGGTGATGTTCCAGGAAGTCTCCACTGGCGCCCAGAACGACCTCCAGCGGGCTTCCGACATAGCCCGAAGGATGGTTACCGATTACGGAATGAGCAACCTGGGCCCCATGAGCTTCGAAAAAGAAAAGAATCCCCTCTTCCTGAACGCACCTTTTGCAGGCAACGGCGGTTACAGCGAACACACCGCTGAGGAAATAGATAAGGAAGTAAAACGAATCATAGACGAGACCTATGAACAGGTAATGAAAACGCTCTCGGAGAGCAAGAGCGCACTGGCGAAGCTGGCCTCTCTGCTTATGGATAAAGAGACCATCCAGGGGGATGAGCTGAGAGAGGTGCTCAGGGGGTGCGGGATAGAGAAGCCGATAAGCTAACTGCAGATGAAGACGCCCCAGGCGGTTGTCATGAATTAGGCGGCAAGCCATGATATACGGATGACAGAAATAAATGTAAAACATGAAAAATTTATCAATAAACCATTCCCCAATTAGTTTTGCTTCCGACCTACCGCAGTCATCAGTCATCGGGTATAAAAGCCCGTAACGGCACATGAATTTATGATAAGCTCTCATCGGCCGTAGATGTCATTGCGTGGAGGCCCGAGTGAACAAAGCCCCTATACCCCAGAGAAAGTCGAGATGAGATACTATACCATTATCCAGGACGATTCTTTATTGCAAATCCTCGGTGACGAACCTTTCAAAAGGTTGAACTCCGTCTTCCTGGTTGGTTCCCGAAACCTCGGAAGCAAAATATCCGGCCTGAAGCACGAGGTGCGGAATTGTGACGTCACAGACCGGAAGCTTTACCAACGCCTGAAAATGTCCGCCGAAGATACGGTTATAGTCTACGTTGAGGACCGCACCCTTCTCAGGAAAATTCTGAGAAGCATCAATTCTGTTTCACCGGAGACCTCCATCCTCCTTTTATCGATGTCCGCCAAAAAGAGCAGAGGAGAGCATTCCTCCACGCGGGAAGTCTCCCTGCCCTCCCTGTGCGGCGAGGGCCTCATGAGCGCTTTGAACGACCTGCACAATCAGAAGAAAATCAATCGTATCAGAAGCATCCTGAACGAAGCCGACAACGTGATAATACTCATGCAGGACGATCCCGATCCCGATGCCATCGCCAGCGGTCTGGCGCTAAGAGCGCTCCTCGGGCGAAACAAAACCACGGCGCCGCTCACCTCCATGGGCAGGGTGGAGAGGCCGGAAAACCTGGCCATGATAAAGCTGCTGGATATCGAGGTAGAACCCTTCAAGAAAAGCCTCCTTAAAGGCCAGAACAAGCTGGCCATGGTGGACGTGCAGCCCCCATACTTCAAGATGGAGTTCCACAGGATAGACGTGGTGATAGACCACCACCCCCAGGTGGAAAAGTACGGGGCGGCCTTCAGAGATTTGCGCGTGAATTACGGCGCTACATCCACGATTCTCACCGAATACCTCAAAGCCGATAAGATAAAACTTACCCAGAAGCTTGCCACCGCGCTCCTCTACGGCATAAAGACCGACACCCTCCTGCTGGAAAGGGAGGCGGACGCAGCCGATATCGCAGCCTATTCCTATATCTACCCCGGCGCCAATCATAATCACATCCGCAGAATGGAGCATCCGGAATTGCCCGAAGAAGGGCTGGATCCACTCGCCGAAGCCCTGAAAAACCGCATCATCAAAGATAAAATCCTCTTTACACACATCCATAGCTGCGCCCGGGAAGACCTCATACCCCAGTTCGCAGAGTTCTGCCTGCAAGTGGAAGGTGTTGACTGGTCGGTGGTATCGGGGCTGGTGAACGGCAACCTGGTAGTGAGCGTCCGCAACGTGGGATATATCAGGAGCGCAGGGGATGTGATCAGGGACGCCTTCAATAAGCTCGGAAGCGCCGGAGGGCACCGCTCCATGGCCAAGGCCGTCGTCCCCCTGAAAAACCTCGATGAAGAAGTGGACACCAGGGACGAGAATCTGCTCCGGGAATACATAGCCCGCCTCTTTTTGAATTCACTCACTAAAAATTAGAAAAAATTATTTAGATAACTTGACAATAATTAACTAAGATTATATATTGAGTGCAGGCTGTGAAGATGGCCCGTGACCCTTCCAATAGCCGGGCAGGGTGCGGTACACCATCTGAAAACCTGTCCGGCATAACAATTAAATTTTATCTCGAAAAAGGAGGGATAAAGTTATGGCACTGGTGAGATGGGAGCCTTTCAGAGAGCTCATGACCCTGCAAGATAGAATGAACAGGCTTTTCGGTGATTTCTTCCCCAGGCAGGCCGGCCTTGAGGAAGAGAGCATAGCCGGCGGCGTCTGGTCTCCCGCAGTGGATATCTATGAGACCGATAACGACATAGTCCTCAAGGCGGAGCTTCCCGGCATGAAGCAGGAGGATATCCAGCTTGATATCAGGGATAACGTTCTCACCTTGAAGGGAGAGCGCAGGCAGGAAAGCGATGTAAAAGAGGGCAGCTACCACAGGGTGGAACG